>CABTXO010000082.1 GCA_902488725.1 uncultured Bacteroidales bacterium | reverse complement strand
CTTGATCCTGGCCGCAGAGCCTTTGCAGACGGGATGCATTTTTGTCCACCTGAAAGTCTTCCCCCGCATTGCAGCCGTGTCCAGGGCATTCGTCCCCTTCCAGGTGTACGGTTCGACACGCCACCTGGAAGCGCAATCCGCAACCGTCGCTGAATTGCCTTCGCAGGTGTCCGCGGAAAATTCCACCTGCAGGCGGCGCGTCGGCGGGAGGAGCGATGCGACGACCGAAGGCGCACGGCCCCGAAGCCACAGGCTTTGGGAAGTGCGCAGCAGCGCACCGGCCGGGCCGGGTAATTGCAAGCGTAGCGAACAAATACGGAAAGGCGAAAAGGCCGCCGCCTGGTTTCTCAAGGGGCAAGCCACTTAAAGTAAAGCGTATCCGTTTTGACCTGCGGGTCAGAACGGATATCCGACGCCGAAGTGGACGGCGCAGCCGCCGCGGCGGAACCAGCCACCGGGGCCGATCCACAGGTTGCCGCTGCGGGACGGATCGTGGACCTTCATGCCCATGTCGAGGCGGAGCACCAGGAAGGCGAGGTCGAGCCGGAGACCCACGCCCCAGTCCGCCGCAAGGCTCCCGCCGAACGTACGGGGGGAGAAACGCGCCGGATCCGCATCGTCACCGGTCCGCTGCAGCGCCCAGATGTTGCCCACGTCGGTGAACAGCGCCCCGGAGAATTTCCAGAAGAGCGGGAAGCGATATTCCAGATTCGCCTCCAGCTTCATGTCGCCCGCCTGGCTCGGGATGACGAAGGTCGTGTCCCGCGGAGACATGCCCGGACCCAGGTCGCGCGCCTGCCAGCCGCGCATGCTGTTCGCCCCCCCGCTGTAGAACTGCTTCTCGAACGGAATCGCCGAAGAGTTGCCGTAGGCGCGGCCGATGCCGCCCAGCAGCCGCATAGCCAGCGCATGCGTGTCGTTGCGGCCGAAGACGAAAGTGTTCCCGAGGGTGAGTTCCGTCCGTACATATTGCGAATACGGCGTCCCCCAGATCAGGTGTGCCCCGTATTCATCCTGCTTCATCATGCGGTTGAACAGGCTCATCACGTTGCCCGAGACATCAAACTGCAGACGCGCGTAGCGGTAGGAGGTCCGGGGATTGACTTCCGGAGAAGTCGTGTAATATGCGGTGAAGCCGGAGCCGGCGTCAAAGTGGTTCTGATAGGCATCGCGCAGGAAGGGGTTCCGCGAGATGGTCCCGTAGAAGTCTCCGTCCAGATTGTACAGGTGCACGATTTTCAGCTGCAGCGGATAGAACTGGTAGTAGAACCGGTTTCGGAACGATCCCGTGTAGCCGAAGGAGGTCGAAACGGTGTTGCGCGTGTACTCGGGCCGCAGCTGGAAATTGTAGGATGCCGCGATCTCGGTGCGCGGAACGGAAGGTCCCTTGAAAAGGGAGTTCGGCAGCCCGAGGAACTCCGGGAAACTGATGCCTGCGGACGTTCCCAGCTCGTTGGAACGGATCCGGCGGTCGTCATATTTGAACTGGAAATTGCCCAGAAAACTCAGGTTGAGCCATTGTGCCCCTCTGAAAATATTCTTGTGGAAGTAGCTGACTCTCGGTGATATGCCGACGAGACCGGAAGAATTTGTGGAGGCTTCCAGGTTGACTTTGAAGCCCTGCATCCGGGACTGGGAAAGGTTGATCGCGCAGTCCACGATGCCGCTGTCCCGGGGACTCATTTCGACATTGACCCCGCTGAACATCCGTAAGGCCGAGAGCCGGGAATAGGTGTTGTTCACATCGCGCTCGTCGTACAGCGCCCCCGGCCGGATCGTGTTCATGTTGCGCAGCACCCGATCGTTGAACTTGAGGCCCCTGTCGTGCGAGATCGTCACCTCTCCGATCCGGAATTTGCGCAGCAGGCGGGCGTTCTCGGGGGACTCGTTGCGGGTATATTCCCGGATGGACATCACCAGGTCGGCGGTGTCGCGCCGCGCAAGGGTGTCCGCCTCGAAGGAATAGAAGTTCTTGGTGAAGCCGAAGTAGCCGCTGTTCCGAAAGTACTGGGCGGAACGTGCGGATTCCTTCTCCAGGGCATCCTCCGAAAGGTAGTCCCCGGGCTTGACGGAGATGTTCGCCGAATCGGCGCGGAAGTCTTCCCGGAACTCCCCTCCCGGGACGTCGAACGTCATCTTCCCGATCCGGAACCGCTTCCCCAGGCTGACCGTGTAGGTGACGTCGACCTTCCGGCCCTTCACGGCGACATCGCTCTCGACGACGGAGCCGTAGTACCCCAGGTATTCCAGATGCCTTTCGATGTTGTCGATGGAGGACTCGACTAGGGACGGGGCGTAGACGACCGGCGGCGTGCCGATCTTCCGGATGAACTTGTTGATGCCCTTCGGGGCATCCCGGCCCGACCAGTTGTAGAGGTTCAGGAAAGGGTTCCAGCCCAGCAGCAGGTAGGAATTGGGCTTCTGCTTGATGTAGTTCTGGATCTCCTTCGTGGCAAAGCGGCGATCGTTCGTGACCGTGATCCTGTTGGATGCCAGGCGGTAGGAGCCGTCGTCCAGCAGCCGCGTGGTGCTGCACGCACCCGACAGCAGCAGGGACGCCAACAGCCCCGGCCAGGCCTTCCGCATCAATATTCCGGAGAAAAAACGCATCATATTTTACAAAATTAGCAAGCTTTTCCGAGTTTCTCACAAGTATTATTTAGTTTTGGGCAAATAATCTGTAGTTTTTATGCCAGGATATTTAAAATTTCCCCCTTCTTTCCGAGTTTTTCGGCATGATAAGGTCGAAATATGAATTTTCGTGTCTATCTTTGCAAGCCGGACTTGCATTCTCCGGCTTTTTTGAAACCGGCGTGTTGAATTATTAAGGAATACAGTTTCGGAATGAAGAACAAGTACATCGACCTCGTGGGGCAGACATTCGACTTCCCCCAGGACGAATTCAGGGTGGAAAACGGCAATCTGTTCGTCAACGACATCGACATGATGCAGATCATCGAAGAGTACGGCACTCCGCTGAAAATCACTTATCTTCCCAAGATCACCGCGCAGATCCAGCGTGCCAAGCGCATGTTCCGCAACGCAATGTCCAAGGCCAGCTACGAAGGCGACTACCACTACTGCTACTGCACCAAGAGTTCGCAGTTCAAGTTCGTGATCGAACAGGCGCTCAAGAACGACGTCCACCTGGAGACCTCTTCCGCCTACGACCTCGACCTGGTCCTGCGGCTGGAGGAGCAGGATCTGGCGGACAAGGACACCATCATCATCTGCAACGGCTTCAAACGCCCGCAGTACGTCCGGAACATGGCCGCCATGCTGAACGCCGGATGGCACAACCTTTTTCCGATTCTGGACAACAAGAACGAACTTGAAGACCTGGATGACCTTGTCGAGGTGCCGACCTGCCTCGGCATCCGGATCGCCTCCGAAGAGGAACCTTCGTTCGATTTCTATACCTCCCGGCTGGGGATCCGCTACAGCGACATCATCCCGTTCTACCGCAACGGCATCAGCCGGAACCCGAAGTTCAAGCTGAAGATGCTCCATTTCTTCATCAACACGGGCATCAAGGACACCTCCTACTACTGGAACGAACTTTCCCGCTGCCTGAACCTCTACTGCGACCTGAAGCAGATCTGCCCTGACCTGGACTCCCTGAACATCGGCGGCGGCCTGCCCATCAAGACGTCCCTCACGATGGACTACGACTACAAGTACATGATCGAGGAGATCGTCAACCAGATCAAGTCGGTGTGCGACGTCCACGGGGTGCCCGTGCCGGACATCTACACCGAATTCGGCAACTTCACGGTCGGCGAATCCGGCGCGACCATCTTCAAGGTGCTGGACGTCAAGCAGCAGAACGACCGGGAGTGCTGGTACATGATCGACAATTCCTTCATGACGAGCCTGCCCGACACCTGGGGCCTGCAGCAGCGTTTCATTCTTTTCCCGATCAACAAGTGGAATGATGAATATCACCGCGTCTTCATCGGCGGCCTGACCTGCGACAGCAAGGACTACTACAACTCCGAGGCGCACTCCAATGCGATCTTCATGCCGGTTGTCAAGAACCGCCGCGACCCGCTCTACATCGGGTTCTTCCACACGGGTGCCTATCAGGAGGCGATCTCCGGCTTCGGCGGCTTAAAACACTGCCTGCAGCCTTCGCCCAAGTACCTGCTCATCGACAAGGACCGCGAAGGACACATTTCGACGCGGGTCTTCGCCGAGGAACAGAGTGCGGAATCCATGCTCAAGATCCTGGGATACTGATGAACGGGCCGACCCATGCCGAAATCAAGTTGATCCAGTCCCTGTCACAGAAGAAATTCAGGGACGAGACGGGACTGTTCGTCGTGGAAGGCGAAAAGATGGTGGCGGAAGCGGAGCGCTCCGCTTTCGCCGTCGAAAAGGTCTACCGGAAGGATGAAATCGGGGCGGAGGCCATGTCCCGCATCAGCCGGCTCTCCTCCCCTTCGCCCGTACTTGCCCTGGTCCGCAAACCTGCGGAATTGGAGATTTCCGGATCGGAATCGATGCTTGAGGTGATCGCCGGCAAAGGCCTCTATCTTGCATTGGACGGCATTCGGGACCCGGGTAATCTGGGCACCATCCTCCGGATTGCGGACTGGTTCGGAGTCGATGCCGTTCTGGCCTCCCCCGATACCGTGGAACTGCTGAATCCCAAAGTCGTGCAGGCCACGATGGGGGCGATCTTCCGTGTCCGGTTCCGCTACTGCGATCTCGTGCGGGCCTGCCGGAGTGTACGCTCCCGCGGGGGCAGCGTGTACGGCACTCATCTGGACGGCGAGGACCTCTATTCTGAAGAGCTTGAAACGGGCGGGCGCGTGCCGGCAATGATCGTGATTGGAAACGAGTCCGGAGGGGTCTCCCCGGCTGTCACACGGGAAGTCTCCCGGAAACTCTTCATTCCAGCCTGGCCGCGCGACCAGCGCGGTTCCGAATCCCTGAACGCAGCCGTCGCGACCGCCGTCGTCCTCGCCGAATTCCGGCGGCGCGGCCAAGTCCGCGAAAATTTGTAATTTTACTTCCATGAACGAAGAATCCTTGATGCTGTCCAGGATCCGGAAGATCCTGATGATCTGCAGCAACTACGACGCTTTTTCCCTCGAAGAGGACGGCCGCATCGAGACGCAGGTCGTGAATGAATACCGGGAGCTGAACCTCAGCAATCCGCCCCGGTTCATCTGGGCGAATTCTTCGCGCGAGGCGGGGAAAGTCCTCGATGCGGAAGCGGACATCGACATGATCATCTGCATGTACAACGAACAGGACAGGGACCTCTTCCGTTTCGCCGCGGAGCAGAAGGACATCGGTCGGAACATCCCCTTCATCCTGCTGTTCCACTATTCCAAAGTGGTGCGGAAACGGGTGCTGGAGGAGAGCAGGCGCGGCATCGATTCCATCTTCAGCTGGCATGGAAACGCCGACCTGATCCTGGCGATCATCAAGCTGTTCGAGGACCGGGCAAACGCGGAAAACGACGTGCTCGGCGTGGGGGTGCAGGGCATCCTGCTGGTGGAGGATTCCGTCCGCTACTATTCCAACTACCTGCCCGAGCTGTACAAGCTCGTGATCACCCAGAGCCGGGAGTTCCTGAAGGAAGCCCTGAACGACGACCAGAAGAAGTACCGGAAGCGTTCGCGGCCGAAGATATTCCTGGCGACCTGTTACGACGAGGCCCTCGCCTATTTCGAAAAATACAAGAAGAACCTGCTGGGGGTCATTTCGGACGTGGGCATGATCCTGCATCCCTCCGATGCGCCCGGCACGGAGAAACTCGACGCCGGGATCGATCTGGTCCGGACGGCACGGGCCTGCGACCCGCTCATGCCGGTACTGCTGCAGTCCTCGCAGGGCAGCCTGGCGGAGGTTGCGCAGCAGCTCGGCGTGGGCTTCGTGACGAAATATTCCCGAACGCTTTTCCTGCAGCTCGGGGACTACATGAAGGCGGAGTTCGGCTTCGGGGACTTCGTGTTCCGGGACGCTTCCGGCATGGAATGCGGCCGGGCATCGGACCTCGCGCAGCTCGAAGGGATCATCGACGACATTCCGGACGAGGTACTGGTCAGCAACACCTCCCGGAACATGTTCTCGAAGTGGCTCTATGCCCGGGGACTCTTCCAGCTGGCCGGCACCTTCCGCGCAGCGCACCACACGGTCGCCTCGGAATTCCGGAGCTTCCTGCTGGAGCAGATCAACGCCTACCACCGCAGCATCGGCCGCGGCATCGTCACGGAGTTCCACAAGGACACCTACCGGGACTATTTCTGGTTCTCCCGGGTCGGAGACGGATCCCTGGGCGGGAAGGCCCGCGGCCTCGCATTCCTGAACCACCTGATCCAGAAGTATGGGCTTGCGGACCGGTACGAGCGGATGAAGGTTTCAATTCCGCGCACGATCGTCCTCACGACCGAATGGTTCGACCGTTTCATCCTGGACAACGGCCTGCAGTACGTCATCGATGCGGAGATGTCCGACGACGAGCTGCTGTCGGAATTCGTGGCCTCCCGGCTGCCGGAAGGCCTGGACGAGAACCTGGCCGCCTTCGTGTCCACCACGGACCAGCCGCTGGCCGTCCGCTCGTCCTCGAAGCTGGAAGACAGCAACTTCCAGCCCTTCGCCGGAGTGTATTCGACCTACATGTGCCCGCCCGTGGACAACCGGGACCGGATGGTGCGCGCACTGGCGAAGTCCATCAAGAGCGTGTATGCCTCCATGTTCTTCACGGGCAGCCGGAACTATATTCAGGCAAGCGGCAACCTTCTGAGCGAGGAGAAGATGGCGATCATCATCCAGAACATCTGCGGCTCCGTGCACGGGGATTGTTTCTATCCCGTCCTTTCCGGCGTCGCCCGCTCCCTGAACGCCTACCCCATCGGGGACGAGAAGGCCTCCGACGGGGTTTTGAGCGTGGCATTCGGCCTCGGGAAGACCGTGGTGGACGGCGGCAAGACCCTGCGTGTGGATCCGCTCCAGCCGCACCGCATCCTGCAGCTGTCGGACACGCGGCTCGCCCCCCCCGCCGGCCCAGCCGCCCCGTCCGGGAG
>CABTXO010000081.1 GCA_902488725.1 uncultured Bacteroidales bacterium | reverse complement strand
TCGCTTCCGCCACCACGACGGACGGAACGGCTCCCGCCCTGAAGGGCGTCAAATCCGAGGCTACGGACTCCACCCTTGCCATCACGATCTCCTACGATGATCCGGTGGTGCTTGGATCTCCTTCCGTCAAGGCGACCTTCTTCGCAATCAACGATTTGAATGCGGACAAAACGCTCAAAGCGTACAAGACCGTTTCCATCGACAAGAAGGACCTTTCGACCGACGGAAAGACGTTGATCGTGAACATTCCGGCCCGGGAGGCCATCCCGGGCGCCTATGTCGCCATCACCTATGGCGAAGGCACCGTGAAGAACGGGGTCGGCCAGCTTTGCAAGGCCTACGAGAACAAGCAGATCGGCTTCAACAAAGAAGGCAAACTCACCCAAAAGGGGCTTTTCGGACGGTACGAGACCAAGAATTGGGATTTCGTACTCCCGATGATCAAGGATGCAGAAGGAAAACCCATCCGCATGCCGGCCGACACCGTGTTCTATTTCTCGGACTGGACGGAGCTCGTGATGCCCTGCGTCAGCCGGAGCAAGTATCCGGTAGGTCCTGTTGCTGATCCGGAAAAGTTCGTCTGCAAAATCGTGTCCACGGAACCTTCCGGACGCACGGTCAGCTATCCGGCCGTCAATGAGAAAACTTGCCTGGCGGTCAACGACAGCACGGTCGCGTTCAGCCTCGGGGAGAAGATGGAATATGGTGCCACCGTGACCTTCAACATTGCGGAAGGTGCTTTCGAGGACCTGTTCGGAAATCCCTGCAATGCCTTCGTGCCGAAGAATGACAACTATTTCTTCTCCTACGGCTACAAGCTGGCGGACATCGTCGGAACGTATTCGATTTCTTGTACCACTGTTGAGGGGAATCCGCTTCCGGGCTACAAGATGGTCGTCGAAGAATCTGACGATGCGGAGCAGGGCAATATCATGATCACGAAATTCTTTGATGTCGAGGGCAAAATCTATCTGGACTTCAATGTCCATGCGGGTACTGTGGTAATCCCTGAATATGCGAATTTTGTCGTTGCTCCGGATGAGGGTTCCGGCATCTGCTTCTTCTTCAACAATGCCGGAGATGCAACCGCCACCGTAGAACCCGGCAAGATCCAGATTCCCGGCACCGTCGCTCTTGCGACTTGGGTCGGTTCTGATCTCACAGGAATTGTGAAGGACGCGGATGGAAATAAGCTTGCCGCAATCAACTTTGTTGCGACGCGTGACTAAGGGAGATTGTTCCTGATGGATGAGAGGGAGCCGGATTTTCCTGAAGGATTTTCCGGCTCCCTTTTTTGCGGTCAAAAGAAAATTCATATATTTACAAATTACAATGTCATCGAACCGAAGACGTCAGTTATGAAAAAGACAATCACAGCCATGCTGCTGTTTTTCGCGGCCGGCATGCTCGTACGGGCCCAGGCGCCCACGACCACATACCCCTATCTCTATCCGGTTTTCCGGCAGGGGGCGGTGGTCATGGACGGCGGCAAAAAGATTGATCGGCAGCTGAACATCCATCTCCGGAAGGCCCATCTGCACTATCTCGAGAACGACATCATCAAGGAGGCCTTCCTGAATGACGTGATCGCCGTGGAAATCGGAGACGATGTGTACATTCCGGTCTTCGACGAGATGATGAAGGTCGTCGCGAAGAACGACAAGGGATGCGTCGCCGCTGAGATCCTCGGAAATTTCGAGGAGGCCAAGGAGTCGAAGGGAGCCTACGGCACCTCGTCCGCCACCTCGGCGACGATGAAGCTTACCTCCGTCCAGGCCGACAACGTCATCAACCAGAACCACATGAACATCTTCAATTCGAAGCGGGAGGGGGGAGAATTGAATTTGGTCACGAAGTACTACGTGGTGACGCCGAAGTTCAAGACCCGGGCGACGAAGAAAGACATCGAAGCCGCGCTGCCGACGAGCATGATGGGCGGATGGAAGCCTTGGCTGAAAGCACACAAAATCAAATGGAACGAGCCGCAGAGCCTTCTGCAGGTGCTCGAATTTCTGAATCAATAGGAACGGCAGACCATGAAAAAAATTCTTTTTTCCGGACTGGTCCTTCTCGCTGCGTCGTTGACATATTCCTGCAGCGTCAAAGAAGAGCCGGTCCAGGAAGCGGAGGTGGCGGTTGGGCAGACCCCGAAAGTGATCGGGGAACCACTGCCGCAAAGCGAACTGCTTCCGCTCATCAATGTGAAGGTGTCTGAAGAGATGGCTGCCCGCCTCGAAAGTGCGACCGACGAACACGGCTTCGTGAAATTGCCGGAAGTGCGCTCCTTTTCGGGCAGCGGGATCGTCCGGATGCGGCGCCTCTTCCCGTACGCCGGGAAGTTCGAAGCGCGGACCCGGGCGGAGGGGCTGCACCTGTGGTACGAAGCCCGTTACGACGCATCCCAAATCATGACACGCGCGGCCTCGGGCTTGGCGATCCCCGGGGTGGAAATCATTGAATATTGCCCCAGGATGGAAATCATCGGGAATCCGGAGATCGTCCCCGTCGCGCAGATGCCCGCCACGCGGGCGGGCGGTTCTTCGCTGCCCTTCGACGACCCGAGGCTTCCGGAGCAGTGGCACTACTACAACAATGGCTCCGCTCCCTCCTCCGTGAGCGGTTGCGACATCAATGTCGTGCCGGTCTGGAGGAAATACACCACGGGCAGCGATGCCGTGATCGTGGGTGTCGTGGACGGCGGCATTGACTACAACCACGAGGATCTCAAGGCGAACATGTGGCACAATCCCGAGAAGACCGGGGAGAATGTCTACGGCAAGAATTTCACGGACGGATCGTTCATCATCCGTCCGGAGATGCACGGGACCCATGTCGCGGGTACCATCGCGGCCGTCAACAACAACGGCATCGGGGTGTGCGGAGTGGCCGGCGGCAATGCGAAGACCGGGGTCAAGGGCGCCCGCCTGATGTCCTGCCAGATCTTTGACGGCGAGAACCAGGGTTCCGGTGCGGAAGCGATCAAATGGAGCGCCGACCACGGAGCCGTGATCTCCCAGAACAGCTGGGGCTACATCGGCGCCACGAGCACGCCATCTTCGCTGATCGCCGCCGTGGACTATTTCACCAAGTACGCCGGCATCGACGAATCGGGCAAACAGACCGGGCCGATGCGCGGCGGGATCGTGATCTTCGCATCCGGCAACGAGAACGCGACCGTGTCCGGCAATGAATACGAAGGAATCCTGAACGTCACCGCACTTGCGGCCGACTACAAGCGTTCGTACTTTACCAACTACGGGCCCTGGTGCGATCTGGCGGCTCCCGGAGGAGATGCCAAGAAGGGAAACCAGGTGCTCAGCACCCTGCCCGGGAACCGGTACGGCAAGATGCAGGGATCTTCCATGGCCTGCCCGCACGTGTCCGGTGTTGCAGCCTTGGTGCTGGCCAGATTCAAGGGGACGGGCTACACGTCTGCCGCCCTGCGGAAACGCCTGGAAGACAATGTGACGGACATCGCGGCCCAGAATGCCAATTACTATCTGGGGAAGGGCCTGGTCAATGCGTACAAGGCGATCGCAGGTTCCGGAGGAAAGGCTCCGGAAATGCCGACCGGTCTGAAGGCTTCCACGCAGTCCAACAATGTCAACCTCCGCGTGCGGGTGCCGAAAGATGCCGACGACGGCACGCCGACGTCCATCTACGTGTATTTTTCGACATCCGATTTCACGTCGCCGAAAAACGCGATGTTCGGAATGTACTACACCGAGAATCTCGAGGCGGGGGATGAGCTGACAGGCAAGATCACCGGTCTGGAATTCAACACGAAGTACTACCTTGCTGCCATGGCTTGCGACCTCGCCGGGAATGTGTCCGCGCTTTCGGGCCGGATCACGGTCACGACGGGCGGGAACAATCCTCCGGTGCTGGAGACCAGGAGCGAGACGCGGTTCTCGCTGAAGCCGCAGGAGAGCGCAGTGGCTTCCTTTGCCTTCTCGGATCCGGACGGCCACTTCTGCGAGGTGAAACTGGAGCCCGGCTCCGAGGCCGCCGTGCTGGACACGTTGATCCGGGAAGAGCCGAAAGTACGGATCACCGCGGCGGACGCCCCGGCCGGCACGTATCAGGCAAAGCTGACCGTCACCGACTACTACGGGGAATCCGTCGAGAAGAGCATCGACTACACGATCCTGGAAAACCACAAGCCGAAAGCCGCCAAGCCGTTGGAAGACAAGATCTTCGCGTCAAAGGCACCGGTCAGCACGGAATTGTCGGCCGGGGATTTCTTCTCGGACGAGGATGGGGAGGAGCTCGCCTACACGTTCTCGATCAGCAATCCTTCGGTGGTCAACATGACCTACTCCGGCGGCAAGTTCTTCCTGACGCCCTTGAACTATGGAATTTCCGACGTGACGGTCACCGGGACGGACATCCGGGGCGAGACCGTCTCCCAGACCTTCAAGGTGCTGGTCCGGGAAGGCTCCGGCGAAGTGGAGCTGTACCCGAATCCGGTCCGGACGAATTTCAACATCCGGACGGGCGAAGACCGGCAGGTCGAGGTGCGCGTGATCGCGGCGTCCGGGGCGGTCTTCTTCGAGGGGACGTTGAACGTTTCGCCTTTCTCGCCGGCTTCCGTCGACATGACCGGTGCTGCCGCCGGTGCATATACGGTCGTGCTGACCATCAACGGAAAGGAGATCAAACATCACATCGTCAAAATTTGAGCGCCATGCGGAAATTTCTCTTTACAATAGCGTTCCTGGCACTTCCCGCCGGACTTTTCTCACAGACCCTTCCTTCGCTGCTCGTGCCTTCGGATGCGGCGGGACTGGGAATGGCCTCTGCGACGGTGGCCGGGAAACCGTGCGCCTTCGCCCTGGAAAACAATGCTTCCTCCATGTCTTTCCTGGAGAAGACGTTCTCAATCGCGGCTTCTTATGGAATGTGGCAGCCGGCCGCCGCCAAGGATCAGATCCTGGGCGCGGGGGCGGTCTTCAAGGCAACCGGGCGTCTGGCGTTCGGCGTGGCTGCGAAGATGTTCAACCAGCCTGCCTACACGATATTCGATGAAAACGGCGTGGCCAGTCAAGTGAACGGGACTTTCACGCCGAAGGAAGCCTCCGTCGGGTTGGGCGTTTCATTCGCCGTCACGGACTTCCTTTCCGTGGGCGTGACCGGCAAGATGCTGTCTTCCAGCCTTGCCAAGGATGCCAAGGCCAATGTCTTCGGCGGGGACGTCTCGTTGGTGTATGCCGCCGATGCGTTGCGCGCCGGACTTTCCGTCAACAACCTCGGCGGAAAGGTGAAGTACGGGACGTCGGAATATTCCCAACCTTCCCTCGTGAAGGCGGGAGCGTCCTATACCTTCGGTTCCGCCGCAGCCTCTGCCGTCACTGCGGCCGCCGAGGCGGACTATCTCTTCGCCGGGGTGCTGATGGCCGGGATGGGAGCTGAATATTCCTACAAAGACAGGGTGTTCGCCCGTGCGGGCTTCCACTACGGGGACAAGGCGAAGGCGATTCCTTCCTATGCCTCGCTCGGACTCGGCGGGCAATTCGCGGGCGTGTCCTTGAACGCGGCATTCCTGTTGGGCTCCAAAACGCTCGGGAATTCGCTGCTCTTCTCCCTCGGCTACGCCTTCTGAGCGACCCGACCCCGACGGCCTTGCCCCTGCCGGGAATCTCCAACTACCGAAACGATCAGAGGGGGGCTGACCAAAAAGTATTGGCCAGCCTCAATTTTGCTGTTTTTGTTCGAGGTTGAAGTCAGCCTTTCCTTCAAATATTGAATTCTCGGCGACTTATTCTGACTTTTTGGTCAGCCCCTCTTTCATATGTGTTGACGGGGTTATCGTATGTGTTTGTCTCAGTTTGCTCGGATACCCGGTCCCGGCAACAGGCCGGTCGAACCGGAAGGCGTCTTCAGAGACATCACGTTCAACCAAGGCTTCAAACGCTTCCGCCTCGGGTCCAACGCGAAGGTCAGCATCGAGTTCGGACTTGTCGCCCTGGCTCACAACATAAGGAAGCACATCGCAGTGGAAGGTGCGGAGCGCAGCAATGCGGTCTGCAGCGGCAGCCGCGGAGCTTCGCACCACAAAAACGAAGATGACTTTTTCAGTCACCGCCCTGATCGTTGATGAAGGGCTCTTCGACGGGAGTCAAAAAATAAATGAGTTATTTTATTTTTTCCGGAGTTGAAGATTCGGAGAAATTTTACTTTCAAATTGTAATGTATTTTTAAAAATAGTTAAAAATATCATTTTAATCGAATAAAACAAAATGATTTACGAAAAATCAAACTGTTATTTTTATTTTTTATATTTGCTCACAACAGTTTGGTTTATGTTTAAATAGTTTTGTCATGAGAAAAAAACTTACACTTTTTCTCGCCATGCTTTTCCTCGCGGCAGGAACCTCCATGGCTCAGACCACGGCCACCGGTACGGTCTATTTCCGGGATGACGGAACGCCCGTCATCGGGGCCTCGGTTTTCGTCGTCGGTACCAGCAACGGTACCGTCACCAATGAAAGCGGCAAGTTCTCGCTTGCCGTGCCGGATGCGGATTCCCATCTGATTGTCTCCTTCATGGGCATGCGTCCGCAGGAAGTCGTGGCGGGAAGGGACCTCCGCATCGAACTCTCTTCCGATGTCAACACGCTGAACGACGTCGTCGTGACCGCGCTCGGGGTCTCCCGCGAGAAAAAGGCCCTGGGATATTCCGTGGCGGAAGTTTCTTCCGATGAAATGACGCGCGCGCGGGGAGGCCTGAACAACCCGGTGAACGCCCTGCAGGGCAAGGTGGCCGGTCTGCAGATTTCTTCCGGCGCCGGTTCCATGGGCGGATCCTCCAAGATCCTCATCCGCGGCTCCAATTCCCTGTCCGGGAGCAACCAGCCGCTGTTCGTGGTGGACGGCGTCCCGATCGAAGGGACGGACTACAACGGCACCGGTACCGCGCGCGGCGGCGGTGGCTATGACTACGGCAACCTGGTGCAGGACATCAACCCGGACGACATCGAAAGCGTTTCCGTGCTGAAGGGTGCCTCCGCGTCCGCCCTGTACGGCTCCCGCGCCTCCAACGGCGTG
>CABTXO010000080.1 GCA_902488725.1 uncultured Bacteroidales bacterium | reverse complement strand
CGGCGCGGATGCCGGCCGGGGTAATGTTCGAAATCCTGCCCCCGAAACACATCGTGTCGATCCGGGTTCCCGGACACAGGGCCTGCAAGCCCTCCAGCACGGTGGTCACCAGCGAATCCGGCTGCGGGGCCGCCCAGTCCCCCAGAATGGTCTGGCTGTCGGCGTTCGGACCGGTCACGAAGAGGCTTCGCGGCGCACGAAGCGGCAGGATGCCGTCGTTCTTCAGCAGCACCATCCCTTCCCGGGCCGCCTGCAAGGCCGTTTCCCGGTGAGTTGCGGTGCCTTCGAAACCCCGTTTCACTTCCGGAACCGGCGATTCGAAGAGCCCGAGCGCGAATTTCGCCGTCAGGATCTTCCGAACGGCCGCATCGATCCGCTTCTCCGGAATCCGCCCTGAGCGGACCGCCTGCACGACGGATTCGAAATACTTGTCCCCCTGCATGTGCATGTCCACCCCCGCTTCCACCGAGACCGCGAAGGCCTCGTCCAGGGACGGCACCCAGCGGTGCATTCCGTGCATCCGGTCGATGTCCATCCAGTCGCTCACCACGAAGCCGTCGAAGCCCAGCTCCTTGCGCAGGATGTCCTGCAGCAGCCAGGTATTGCCATGGCAGGGAATCCCGTTCAGTTCATTGTGGGCAGGCATGACCGTCGCCACGCCGGCCTCTTCGACGGCCACCTTGAAGGGAGGCAGGTAGAGTTCGCGCAGCTTCCGCTCGGACATGTCCATCGGGGCGGCATTGATGCCCCCGAAAGGTTCCCCGCCTCCGATGAGATGCTTGGCGCAGGCGAGCACATGGCCTTCCGCCAGGTTCCGGTCCGGGCCCTGCAGGCCCCGGATCAGATGCTTGCCCATCTGGCTGACCAGGTACGGGTCTTCGCCGTAGGTCTCCCCCATCCGGCCCCAGCGGGCGTCCCGGGCCACATCCAGATTCGGCGCAAAGGTCCAGTACATCCCGGTCCGGCGCATTTCCAGCGCAGTCTGTGCCCCGATTTCCTCCAGCAGTTCCGGATCGAACGAGGAGGCCATGTTGATGTTGGTCGGATAGACGGTGCAGCCTTCGTGCAGGGCGTTCCCGTGGATGGCGTCCACGCCGATGAGCAGCGGAATCCGCAGCCGGCTTTCCTGCGCCAGCTGCTGCAGGGCGGCGGCCTCCTTGGAGGTCAGCACGTGCAGAAAGGAACCGATCTCCCCGCGGCGGATCTTGTCAGCGATGTCGGGATTGCCGAGGTTCTCGTCCGCCGCATCGATGTTCTTGTACGGAGACCCCTGCCCCGGAGGCACATAGCACGGGGCTACATATTGGCACATCTGGCCGACCTTTTCTTCCAGCGTCATCTGCGCCAGGAGGATTTCGGCCCGGTCGGCGGGGGCCAGCGAAGCGTTGCGGAAGTCCTTCGGGGCGCACGCCGCAGCCGCCGCCAGGACCAGCAGGAATATACCAGATTTCATGTCAATGAATCGATTCGATCGTTCAGCAACCGTTTGTAGTCTGCTTTTCCGGAATCACGGAGAAAGGACCTGTCGATCACGGCTTCCAAGGCCGGTTTCAGTTTCTTGTATTTCGTCACGAGATTTTCCAGCACATTGGGCGGTATGCCGGCACCTTGCATCGCGGCTGCGAAATCCGCTTTCCCGATCCTGCTTCTTTTCCCGTTCAAGGTCAGAGCCAGTTCATCCCGGTCGGCCGGATTCGCGATCCGGGCGTTCAGCAGGTCGTAGGCGGGAGTCAACCGATGTCGGCCGTCGGGAGCAAAGAGGGAAAAGTTCTTCAGATGCATGTCGTTGTTGCCCGTGATCCAGGCAAAAAGCACCACCTCGTAGAAGTTCGCGATATCCAGCCCCGGTATACAAGAATATTCGCGGATAGCCTTCGCCACCCTTTCATAGGAGCTGGCGTACTTGTACTCGGTCTGCCGCTCAGTCAATTGGCATAGATCTTCCATCGGGATTTTCCGCCCTTTTCCGTCCCGGTCGATTCTGCGCGTCAAATAGCCCAGGCTGTCATCCAGCAGCCGGATCAAGGTATGGGGAACCACAGCGATCTTCGCGGTTTCGGCCAGATGCATGGTCAGATCTTCATTCTCAGGAAGGTCATCGAACCGTTCCGACTGCGGTTTGAAGATGTAGTCCCCCCACAAACCGACAATCGTCAGTCTTCGGGATCCTGCGTGTCGATCCAGATGCAGGGACAGTTTCGGCTGTACACCCGTCAAGGTCGTCTGCGCCTTGATCACCTGCTCCGCCAAGGCATCCATGTCTTTCCGGGAATAGGGAAACTCCGGAAGCCGGGAGGATCCGAAAAACTTCCTGACACACCCGGAATGGAAATCCTTCTCACCCGGACCGAGGGGTTCATAGCAGTACAGACACCTATGCATGATCATTCTCTTCAAGCGGAATCACACTGACAGCACCGATGCAATCCTTGCAGCAAAGCAGCAGCAGGGACATCCGATCCAGGATGCTGATGTCCGTGTTGCGGACAGCGACATCCAGCAGCCACCCTTCAGGAATCAACCCGTCAAAGAACGAGAAGAGCACTTTGGAACGATACGTCGTTTCGGCCAGCGGCAGGGTCAGACTGACTGGTGCAGGAGAGGAGGTTTGGAGATATTCCGGCAGGTAGCGGAAGCCGTACCCGTCTTCATCCTCGGTCAAGATGCCTGCCGGAACACCCTTGTACAGGATGGATGCCTGTCTCATAACCGTTCCTCCTTGTGCACGGCCGCCATTTCGAAGTCGAACAACGCCAGGACCTGGTTGACCTTGTCCAGCCGGACGGTCGGCTTTCCCTGTTCGAGATCCCGTACAAAATTGAGTCCGACCCCGGACTTCAGTGCGAGATCTTCCTGCGTGAGTCCATATTCTTTCCGTAAGGACTTCACTGCCTCTGTCAAACGCGTTTTCATAAAAATATATCCTTTCGGATACAAAAATAATAAAAACATTTGTATTACATCCGAAAGGATACAATATCTCAACAATTATTGGATCCTCAGCTGAATGCAGTCCGCCACCGGCACGTCGGAGAGGGAGCAGCGGAGGATGCCGTCGGCCCAGGTCCAGCCGGAGAGGGCCTTGCCGTTCGCCAGCACGGATGCGGGCTTGGCCGCCAGATGGATTTCAAAGGAATAGTTCCGCTGCTGCGGCATTCCCTTGAAACTGCCCTGCACGGGCTCGACGGTGAAGTCCACCGTCCCGTCCGCTTCACGGCAGACGAAGTGCGTGGCGGCGATGCTCCCGTTCTCGAACGCATAGCTGTCCCCGTCATCCTCGTAGAGGGTCCAGTCAGAGTTCCCCTTCGGGTACACCTTGAGGATCAGCGAGTCGGCCGGCCGGGTGCCGGCGTATTGCCGCACCTGCTGGCAGGGAATGATGGCTCCGTCCCGCACGAAGAGCAGGCCGGCCCGGTTCGCGGGGTAGTCGCGCGTGAAGGTCTCCCCTTTGCTCACGATCCGTTCCCCCGTCCAGGCATCCGTCCATCCGCCCTTCGGCAGATAGATTTCCTTGCTGAATATGCCCACGCAGAGGTTCTGTCCGAACATGTACTGCCAGGCCATGTCGTCGCAGGCGCGGTCATCCGGGAACATCAGCGGCATCGAGCGCACGATCGGCATGCCGGTCTGCACCCCTTCCAGCACCGCCGAATAGATGTAAGGCAGCAGGGCGTAGCGCAGCCGGACATAGTCCCGGTAGATCTCCTGCTCCGGCGCGTCATAGTAGAACGGATGCATCATCGAGAACCAGCTGTTGATCTGCACCCAGGGCAGGAACAGCCCGAAATGCAGGCTCTGCATCTCGAGTTCCCGCTCGACGCTCATCACGTCGCAGGAGGTGTTCATGTAGCCGCTGTTGCCGAGGTTCAGCTGGTCGAACAGAGCGGTCTTGCCGCCGCCGTTGTCCCCGCTCGTGGAGGCGCCCCAATGCTGGGTGCCCGCCCAGCCGGCCGTGTAGTGGTACCACAGCCGCTTTCCGGTGTGCTGGCGGATCATCTGGTACATCTGCTTCTGGAGCAGGACCTGGTTGAGGTTGTGCATCTCCTTGTCCGTCCGACCGTTGTAGTAGGTCTGGTAGGTGTGCTCGTCGATGGTCCGCGCGGGATCCAGCTTGAAACCCTCCACACCTAGGTCGATGAAATTCTTCAGGTGGTCCATCCAATGCTCCTTTCCGGACGTGTCGCGGCCTTCCCGCAGGGCGATCGCGTCCTCTTCGGCGATGCTCAGGTCATATTCCTCGCACAGCCACAGGCCGAGGTGGAAGCCCATGCTCCGCAGCTTGCCGATGAACAGGCGGTGGTACAGCTGCTTGGGCAGCTTGTCCTGCAGCCAGTACGGCTCCGGCGAGAACTTCTCGTAGTTGAACCGCTTGGCAGTGGAGAAGTCGTAGCGCGTCTCCATCCACTGCGGCTCCAGCCAGAACACGTCGCACGGCACGCCGAACTGCCGGAACATCACCGCGTCCCGCAGGATGTCCCACTGGTCTTCCCGCATGTTCGGGCCGAAGCAGAGACCGTAGGCCCATTTCGGCATCGGGTGCGGCCGTCCCGTCACGCGGGTATATTCATTCAGCACGGCCGGCATCGACCCGCCGAACAGGAGGTAGAAGTCCGCCTCGTTGCTGGTGTTGTAGATGTGGAAGGTGCCGGGGTCGGTGCTGCCGATGTCGAAGAAATTCTTGCGGGTGGTGTTGTTGAAGATGCCCCAGCCGCGCGAACTCATCACGAACGGCATCGGGATCTCCGTGTGCTGGTAGGTCGTCCACATCCGCAGCATCTCCCCGCGGTGCTGAATATGGTCGCGGCTGGTGCTGCCGCCGCCGTAGAAGCGTTCCCCGTCCTCCAGGGCGATGGAGAGGATGCTGCTCTTCGCGGGATCGCCGCTCTCGGCCTTGTCCTTCTCGGAGAACTGGCCCTTGTCGTCCCCGATGATGCCGCCGTTGCTGGGAACGTGGAGGCTGGCGTATTTCGTGTTGATGATCCCCGCAAGCTTTTCACAGAGCGGATCTTTCGCGGTGACGAGCTTCACCGAACGCAGGACGGTCTTTCCGTCCGCGTCCCGGACGGAAAGCGTCCCGGTCTTTTTGTCGACCGAAAGACGGTAGCGGTCCGTACGGAGCGTCCAGACACTTTTGTCGGAGACCTGCTCCGGCACCTGCGGCCAGTCGCTGCGGATGATGCCGTAGCGCTCCATCAGCGATTCGGCGAACTCCGGTCGCGGCGAAACCTTGATCCGGAATATGCCGTCGTCGCAGACTTCGACCCCGACGGTAAGGCCGTCGCGGAGTTTGACTTTGTGGACAGGATTCGCCGCCGCGGAGAGGGCCGTCAGCAGGACGGCGAAAAGAAGAAAACTTTTTTTCATGGCTGGACTGCAATCACGTTTGGGTAAAAGTATGAAAATAATGACGAACTTCCAATGAAAAGAAGCCTGCACCGGCAGGACGGCGCGGCACAGGCTTCGTGCAACAGTTTCACGCTCCCGACGGAACGTATTCTGAAATTGATTATTTCCAGTAAGGGTTGCCCTGGCGTTCCTGACGCGGAATCTCCCAGATGAATCCCTGCGCAGGAATCAGGCTCTTGCTCCAATGGTTGGAGCCGCGTTCGTTCCGGACACCCCAGCGCTTCTGGTTGAAGAAGGCCCAGTCGCCCTCGCCCCACATCTCCAGCCGCCACTGCAGCTTCACCATGTCCAGCGCACTCTTGCCGGCCATCGTGTTCGCACAGGTCATGGCAGGATTCCCGGGCAGCGTACGGGCCGCGAGCAGCTTGTCCAGCAAGGCTTTCGCCTGGGCGTCCTGGCCGCTTTGCGCATACGCCTCCGCCACCATCAGCAGGACGGCGGAAGAACGGAGGTAGATGTTGTCGGAGGTCTGCTTGGCATTGCTGTGCGCCGGTTCCTGGATGGCGGAAGAGGCAGCCCACTTCAAAGACGTGTACTTGGGCATCGGGAAATGATACCAGGTCGTGTCCGTTCCCTGCGCCACATAGAAATGGGCGGCCGGGAAGGCCTCCGGAAGAAGGCAGGCCTTGCGACAGTCCGCATCGGTCATGGCTTCGGCCAGTTTCTGGTCCATCTGGTAGAAAGCACCATCCGGAGTCCCCAACTTCTTGAGCGGATTGAGGCCCGGGAAGGTATTCACACTTTGTCCCCGAAGGGACCAGAACCAGCTGACGCTGCCTCGGGCCTCCCCGAAGATGGCCTCGGGGTTTTTCTCCAGATTGTAAAAGGCATTCTGAAGCGCATTGAAGTCCGTTCCGGTCCATTTGCCGGGATTCTTGGCGGAAGTCGTGGTCTCGTTGAGGCTGGCCCGCCGGTTCACCGATTCGAGCAGCGTGGCTTTCATGCCGTAGTCGTCGGCCTTGATGAAGGAAGGATAGTGCGACAGGAGATCGTTGCCGGCCTCGATTGCAGTCGCCCAGTCCTTGACATCCAGCGCGGCACGGCAGCGGTAGTACTGCGCAATGGCACAGTCGATATCATGGATCTCCGTCGATTCCTTGCCGATCGTATAGCCGCCGCTTCCCAGGTTGGAGCCCTTGAACAGGTCGACAGCCTCCTTGAAGGCCTCGTTGATCCAGGCCCAGGTGTCAGCCACGGACCAAGGTTCCATCGGTGCATTGTAGGCGAACTTGTCATAGACCGGCCAGCCCTGCTTGTCCTTGGAAGCAACGTCTTGAAAATCCGTATAGCGTTCCATCAGGGCGAGATAGGCCATCGCCTTGATCGTCAGGGCCTGCGCACGTCCCGCCTTCATCGTCGGATACTGCCGGACTTTCTCTTTCGTAAGAAAGTCCAACGCTTTTTGTGCGAATCCGTACTTGAACACGGGACCCAGGTAATAGCCATAGTTCTCGACATTGTCATCCGTCCTCCAGTAGGTGTTGCTGGGAAGGTTCTGGTACCATTTGGCGAAATCGCCGGGATGCTGGCTGTCTCCTTCCACCACGTCACCGGACTGACAGAACCGCTCGAATTCCTTCCAGGATTCCCATTCGCCGGAGTTGGCGTAGCCACCGTTCATCTTGGCCTCCATAAAGTTGACGCACTCGGGAAGCTTTCCGACAAGGCCGGAAAGCACCTGTTTTTCGGCTTCCGGGCTGCTGCCGATG
>CABTXO010000079.1 GCA_902488725.1 uncultured Bacteroidales bacterium | reverse complement strand
CTAACCAACTGAGCTATTGAGGAATATTGTCCGTGCCTGGGTACAGGCCCGTTTCGGGATTGCAAAGGTACAACAAAAAGCCGTTTATCCAAATTTTTTGTGCATTTTTTTCTGTACCTTTGCATGATTTCAAGAAGCACACGGAATGGATATCGACCTTTTGTCCAAGATGGTCAAGGAATTGATTCTCGACAACGACGAAGTGGCGTTGCCGGGCTTGGGGACATTCGTCTCCGAACTGGTTCCGTCGACTTTTTCGGACAGGGGCTATACGATCAATCCTCCGTACCGAAGGCTGGCCTTCCGCCAGCGGAACGACCCGGATTCCACGCTGGCTGAATTCTATTCCCGAACCAACGGAACCGACCCGGAGACAGCCGGGAAGATCGTCGCCGAGTTTGTTGCGGAGCTGAAGAAAACCCTTCAGGGCAAGAAGCTCGTCGTGCTGCCCGGTCTCGGCCGGCTGCGGGCCACCAAGGAGAACGCCTTCTTCTTCATCCCCGACGAGGAACTGGACATCTATCCCTACGGTTTCGGGCTGGAGCCCGTGTCCTTGAAGACGCATGAAGAGACACCGGAGGAACTCTCGTCCGCGGTCGCAGACCTGAAGGCCATTCTGGACGAACCGGCCGCCCCGGCCCGGCAGGAAGCAGCCCCCGTCGCTGCCGTCCCGGTCCCGGAAACGGTTCCGGCAGCCCCGGTCCCGAAGCGCGGCCGGAAAGGTTGGAAGACGGTCCTGATCGTGCTGGCCGCGCTGATCGGAGCCGCGATCTTCCTCCTCGCCCTGTTCCTGCTGCTGGCGCAGGTCGCACCGGGCCTCATCGACGCAATCCTATATTCACCGGAAGAACTTCAAATCCTGCATGCCTGAGACCTTCGAACGATACACGGACGATCATCGCTATTTCCAACCGGTCACGATTCCCTGTTACGACACGGATGCCGCTTTCCGTCTGAAACCGGCGTCTTTCATGAACCTGGCACAGGAACTGGCGTACCGGGCGGCGCAGCAGCTCGGCTTCGGTTACGACGACCTGGCCCGCCGTCACACGGCGTGGGTGATCTCCCGCATGCATTTCCGGTTTCTCCGTCCGCCGAAGTGGCGGGACGAAACGACCCTGTACACCTGGCACAAAGGGGTGGACGGATTGTTTTTTCTGCGCGATTTCGAACTCAGGACAAGCGGCGACACGGATTTTGCGGACAAGTCGGGCGTTCTGGTGGCCTGCACGACCTCGTGGATCGTCATGAACCAGGTGACCCGCCGCCTCGTGCGGAACGAAGAGGTGCTGCAGATGATTCCGTCGGCTACGCAGTGCCCCGACGATGCGATCCGCGAACGTTGCCCCAAGATCGTTCCGCCGAAGGATCTTCCCCTGGAGTTCGTGCGGGAACACACGGTTTCCTATTCCGACATCGACATCATCGGACACACGAACAACGCCCGATACATCGCCTGGGCGATGGATTGCATTCCCTACGAAGCCGCCGGAAACCCCGTGAAAGAAGTCCGGATCAACTTCAACAAGGAAACGGTTCCCGGGGAAGCCGTCCGGCTGTTCCGGGGTGTGCTCCGGACGGCGGACGACGTGACGTTTTACCTGGAAGGCAGGTCAGGTGATCAATCCTGCTTCTGTGCACAGCTAGATTTTTGATATGAGCGGTTTGTTTCTAGGGCCCGGTATCGCCCACTCCATTTTGGTTTTCGCCATCGTGATCGCGACGGGACTGTATCTGGGCCGGTTCAAGGTCAAGGGCATTTCCATCGGATCCACCTGGATCCTGTTCGTAGCCATCATCCTCAGCCATTTCGGCGTGCGGGTGGATGCGACGGTGATGAATTTCATGAAAGATTTCGGCCTGATTCTGTTCGTGTTCTCGATCGGTCTGCAGGTCGGTCCCGGTTTCTTCCATTCCTTCAAGAAAGGGGGCTTGACCCTGAATATGCTCGCCCTCGTCCTGGTGCTGCTGGCCGTCGCGGTGACTTTCGTGATCCATCTCGTGACCGGCGAACCCCTTCCGACAATGGTCGGAGTGATGTCCGGCGCGGTGACGAACACGCCCGGACTGGGTGCCGCGCAGCAGACCTTGGCGGACTCGATGCGCGGTGCGCAGTATCTCGCTTCGGACGTCACCGCAGCCACTTCCGGCCTGGCTTCCGCCTATGCGGTCGCCTACCCGATCGGCGTGCTGGGTGTCATCGCCCTCATGCTGCTCTTCAAGTCGCTGTTCAAGATCAACCTCGATACCGAACGCGCCGAACTTGAAAATGAAGAATCGAATGTCGAAACCGCGCGCAGAATGCATTGCGAAGTGGAAAATCCGGCCATATTCGGAAAGAAACTGAAGGAAGTGACCGGAGAGCTGGGGAACCACTTCGTGATTTCCCGAATCATGCGGGACGGCGAGATTTCCGTGCCCGGACCCGACACCGTGCTCCGGCAGGGGGACCGCCTGTTGATCGTGACCTCCCAGCCCAACGTGGATGCGATCCGGATCCTGTTCGGCAAGGAAGTTCCGATGCACTTGCAGGATTGGCAGAAGCAAGATGCGCAAATGGTCGGAAAACGGCTGGTCATCACCAAGCCTTCCCTGACGGGCGCCCGCATTCGGCAGCTGAACATCCGCAGCACCTACGGCGTCAGTATCACGCGGGTCATCCGGGCCGGCGTGGAACTGGTGGCCCGGCCCAATCTATATCTCCAGCTGGGGGACATGCTCTGGGTCGTCGGGCCTGAAGAAGGCCTGAAGGAAGTCGCTGAACTGGTCGGCAATAAGGAAGTCGGCCTCTACAAGCCGAATCTGATCCCGATCTTTTTCGGCATTGCGCTGGGGGTGATCTTCGGCTCCGTCCCCTTCATGATCCCCGGCATTCCGCAGCCGATCAAGCTCGGTCTCGCCGGAGGTCCGCTCATCATCGCGATCCTGCTCGGCTACTACGGCCCGAGATGGAAAATCACGACCTACACCACCCAGAGCGCGAACTTGATGATCCGCGAAATCGGAATCTCGTTCTTCATGGCGGCCGTCGGCCTCGGCGCAGGCGAAAACTTCGTCCGATCGATTCTGAACGGCGGCTACTGGTGGATTCTGTACGGGGCCCTGATCACGCTGATCCCGGTCCTGACGGTCGGCCTGATCGCCCGGTATGCCTGCAAGTTGAATTTCTACCAGATTTGCGGCCTCATTTCCGGCGGCACGACCGATCCTGCCGTCCTGGCCTTCACCCAAGGAGCCTACGGAACGGATTATCCGTCTGTTAATTATGCAACCGTCTACCCCTTGACGATGTTCTTGCGCGTGCTGGTTGCCCAACTGTTGATACTGATCGCGATCGCCTGAGTCCATGTTTGATCTTACGTACCCGGTGGAGCCGGCAGTCGTCCTGCCGCTGCCCACGGCCGAAAATCCCGGCCGGCCGCTTTCGCCTGTCTCCGAACGGGTTCCGGTTGTCGAGGAAAACGGCCTGGTGGTCGGTCAAGCTTCCCGTGAATCGGTCCACAACGGATCCAAACTCCTGCATCCGGTTGTCCATCTGCACATCCTGAACCGGAACGGCTGCCTGTTCCTGCAGAAGCGTTCGATGCAGAAGGATCTGCTGCCGGGCCGCTGGGACACTGCCGTCGGGGGGCATGTGGACTATGGTGAACTGCTGGAGTCCGCCTTGTACCGTGAAACCCGGGAGGAACTTGGTTTCAGGGACTTCAATCCCGTCCTGCTGCGCAGCTATGTCTGGGAAAGCACCGAGGAAAAGGAACTGGTGAACGTGTTCGCCACGGTCGGTGACTTCGATCTCCATCCGCACAACGACGAAGTGTCTGAGGGACGCTATTGGACGATGGCGGAAATCGAGGCGCAGCTGGGAAAATCCGTATTCACGCCGAATTTCGAACAAGAATTCGTTGCCATGAAAAATGCCCTGCTGGCCCTGCTCTGATGGAATCCACACTCTATAAATTTGTCAACGACCAACTGTCCGTCTGGCCTTTTGCCGCGGAACATTACCGGGACCTGAAGCAGGTCCGGGAACGGAAAATCCGGGTGAACGGCCTGGAGGTGACCGTGCAGCACAATCCCTGCCGGGTGGTCTCTTCGGAGGCGGCCCTGGATCCGGCTTCCGTCCGAAAGCGTCCTTGTCTGCTCTGTCCGGAGAACCTGCCCCCGGAGCAGTTGCATCTCGAATTCGACGGCCGGAAGGGCAAACGCTACCGGATCACCCTCAATCCCTATCCAATCTTTCCGTCACACCTCGTCGTGTCCAGTTTCGAACATACTCCGCAGTCGATCGCACGCCGTTTCCAGGACATGCTGGACTTCGTGAAGACCTATCCGGAGTACACCGCCTTCTACAACGGCCCTGCCTCCGGGGCTTCGATCCCGGAGCACATGCATTTCCAGGCCTGTCCCAGAGGGAATATGCCGCTGGAAGTCGAGGCGGATCGCGTACTGGACCTTCCGCAAGCGCCTGAATTGGATTTTCTGACCACGGTGAAAGAGGCGGAACTCTTTCATTTCAAGACTTTTGCCAAAGGAATATTCCTGTTGCGCGCCAAGACGGCGAAATCGCTGACCAAGCTTTTCTACCGGTTGCTCGACTGCGCGCCCGTACAGGCAGGGGAGGCCGAACCCCGTTTCAATCTCTACACCTGGACGGCGGACGGCGGCTACCGCGCCCTCGTCCTCTTCCGGGTGCAGCATCGTTCCAGCCACTATTCCGCCACGGGCGCCGACCATCTGGCGATGAGTCCGGGCTGCGCGGACATGGCCGGCCTCTTCATCGCTCCGCGCATCGAGGACTTCGAGAAACTGGATGCACGGCTGCTCGGGGAGATGATCCGGGAAGTGACGATCGACCAGGCAGACGAGCAGGCGATCCGCTGGCGGCTGGAACGGACCCAGCCGAAGCTCGAAGTGGGGATCCTTTCCGGAGCCGAGATCGAATTCGAAATCCTTTCGGACGGGGCCGGGCCCCAGCGGGTGTCTTATTCACAGGGCAAGATCTCCTACAACGGAGTCCTGTACGACGAACTGACCTTCGAAGCACCCACCTTGTCGACGATGTTCGCCGAACCTGCCTTCGTGCTGTACGGCGTGACGATTGGAGTGGATTTCCATTGGGAGCGGAAAGTGACACAGCAGTTTGCCGGAACCCTGAAGTTCATCGTGGAAGCCGGCAAGGTCACCGCCGTGAACTGCATCGGGGTGGAGGACTACCTGCTCAGCGTGATCTCTTCCGAAATGAAGTCTTCTGCATCGCTGGAGTTCCTGAAGGCCCATGCGGTCATCTCCCGATCCTGGGTCATGGCGCAGATCGCCCACCGCGGCCAACGCGAGTCCATCCTTTCGGATGCTGAACTGAAGGCCCTGAACAATGTGCCCGCGCTGGTGACCCGGCTCGACGCGGACCGGGATGCCGGGAATCCGGAAGGGGAGTCCGCCTCGTTCATCAAGTGGTTCGACCACGACGATCACAAGCATTTCGACGTGTGCGCGGACGACCACTGCCAGCGCTACCAGGGACTGACGATGGCGGTCGGGGACACGGTCCGCCAGGCCATCGACCAGACCTGGGGACTGGTGCTCCGTTCGGAAGGCGAGATCTGCGATGCCCGCTTTTCTAAATGCTGCGGGGGCGTGATGGAACGCTTCTCGACCTGTTGGGAGGACCGGGAATATCCCTACCTCCGTCCCCTGGCCGACACTCCTGCAGAAGGTCCGGTGCCGGATCTGACTACGGAAGCGGGGGCGCGTGCCTGGATCCTGGCAGATCCCGAAGCATTCTGCAACACCTCGGATGCGGGCATCCTGTCGCAGGTGCTGAACGACTACGATCTGGAGACGAAGGACTTTTTCCGCTGGAGAGTTTCCTACGGCAGGGAGGAACTTTCAGAACTGATCCGGCGCCGCTCCGGGATGGACTTCGGTCTTCTCCACGCCCTGATGCCGATCGAACGCGGACCCTCGGGCCGTCTCCTGCGGCTTGAGGTCGTCGGATCGCAGAAGTGCATGGTCATCGGAAAGGAATTGATCATCAGGCGTTTCCTTTCGGAGAACCACCTCAAGAGCTCCGCCTTCATCGTCACCTACCTGGATGCGGACGGAAAAGAAGTCCCGACCGGTGAAGTCGAAGATGCCGCCCGTGCGGGGAAATCTCCGGCCTGGTCGCAGGTGCTCCTGCGGGGCGCGGGCTGGGGCCACGGCGTCGGCCTCTGCCAGATCGGCGCCGCCGTCATGTCCTGCCGCGGCTACGATTTCCGCTCCATCCTCCTGCACTACTATCCCGGCTCCGAACTCGCCACCCTCTAGCCGTCACCGATTTCCCGGAATGCGGGCCCGTCACAGCGGGCGGACGATTTTGATGCCTGCGAGGCTCTTCCGGCCGAGGGTGTAGTCCGCGATGGACTGGCTGTCGATCACGACCTTCCCTTCGTTGAGGGAGGCATGCAGGAATCCGACTTTATCCGGTGTCACGCAGGCCAGGGCGACGTGGGCGATGTCGAGCCCGTCGACGTTCGACACGAAGCAGACGATGTCCCCGCTGCGGATTTTCCCCTCGATGGCCTTGATCCGCGTCTTGGGAATACAGGTCATCGGCGCTTGGTTCAGTTCCGCTTCCATCTGCTTGATTTTTTGGAGGTTCCGCTGCGAATCCGGATCTGCTCCGGCCAGCTGCCGGTAGTTCCCGGGGTGGCGGGACATGAAATGGATCGGATGCGCATAGACTTCTCCGCCCAGGTCCAGGGTCATGTCCCGGAGGAGCGTACCTTCCTGACGGCGGATCCAGTCCGTCGTGTAGTGGATCCGGTTGAAATATTCCCCGGCATCCCGGCTCCCGTACCGGCTCCGCCACACCTCCCGGGCAAAGGACGGAAAGTCCGCCTTTCCGTCTGCCGGGCATGCCAGAACCGCGGATGCCAGATCCAGACAAGTCTCCACGAGCAGGATGCAGTCGGTCTTGGTGAGGTAGATCCGCAATTGTTCCCGGTCCGGCGAGACCCCCGGGGCGGCGTTGCAAGGGACGCCCGGGGCGTCCAGCGTGCCGGCCACGTAGGGCGTGCCCAGCAGTTGCTTCGCGGCCTGCATCATCAGCTCCGCCCGAGTCGGCGAACCTGCCGCCCGGCGCTCAGCCAGGGAGGCGAGGATGCCCTCCGCCCGCCGCACATCCCGTCCGG
>CABTXO010000078.1 GCA_902488725.1 uncultured Bacteroidales bacterium | reverse complement strand
GGAGGGAGCAGCGGCGAGATGAGCTGCCCCTTCCTGGAGGGAAGTTTCAAGGCATCCAGCGCCCCCCGCCGCTACATCGAGAACATCGACATGATCTTCAACAACCTGGACATCGCCCTGGCGAAGAAATATTTCGTCCCCAGCATCCTGCCGATGGCGGTGCTGAAGCCGGACCAGCGGGAGAACGGGGTCGCCCTCATCGACTTCGGAGCCGGGGTGACGAGCGTGACCCTGTTCACGGACAACATCCTCCGGCACTATTCCGCAATTCCCTTCGGTGGAAAGACGATCACGAACGACATCCGGACAGAGTGCATGGTTTCGGTCGGGGTGGCCGAAAACATCAAGAAAGCCTTCGGCGGGTGCATGCCGGACAAACTGCAGACCCTCGCCGACAAGACCCTCCAGATCGAGGAGGAGGAGAACATCAAGACCCGCATCCCCGTGAAATACCTGTCCGAAGTGATCACCGCACGGGTGAAGGAGATCATGGACGCCATCCTGTACGAAATCCAGATGAGCGGATTTGCGGACCGGCTCCGCAGCGGAGTGGTGCTGACGGGCGGCGGAGCGAACCTGCTGAACTGCGCGAACTACATCAAGGAACTCTCGGGCTACAATGTGTCCGTCGGCTTCCCGCGCAACCTCTTCTCCTACGACGGCTGCCCGCAGATCAAGGATCCCTCCGCCGTGACTTCGGTCGCGATGATCCTGGCTGCGAAAGACGACGACATGCTGAGCTGCACGGACAAACCGCCCGTACTGCGACAGGAGGAGACGGCCGGTACCGAACCGACGGAACCGGAAAGGCAACCGGAAGAAGAGCGGGTTCCGGAGCCTGCGCAGCCGGCGGAACCGGAAAGGAAGGCGGCGGAACCTGTCGGAGGCCTGTTCGCCCCCGACGCCTTCGGCCCGCGGGAAGAAAGGCCGAAACAGAAGAAAACGAAGGTTTCCAAAGAGCCCAAGCCCAAACCGGAGGGCTCCAAGATCGGCCAGATCATCTGGAAGAAACTGGGGAACCTTTTCGAAGACATGAAAGACGAAGAAGTGTAAAAGACGATTGCCATGGGAGATCTGATAGATTTTGATTTGACGCCGACGGACTGGACGAAGATCGATTCGATGATCAAGGTCATCGGCGTGGGCGGCGGCGGATGCAACGCCGTCAACTACATGTTCCGGAAAAAGATCGAGGGCTGCACCTTCGTGGTGTGCAACACGGACCTGCAGGCACTGCAGGACAGTCCCGTACCGGCGAAACTGCACATCGGACGGGATTCGCTGGGCGCCGGCACGGATCCGACCAAGGGTCGGAACGCCGCGATCGAAGCCGAAAAGGAAATCGAGAGCAAGGTGCTCGGTCCCGAGACCCGGATGCTCTTCATCACGGCGGGGATGGGCGGCGGCACCGGCACCGGGGCGGCGCCGATCATCGCCAAGATGGCGAAAGACCGCGGCATCCTGACCGTCGCAGTGGTCACGATCCCGTTCAAGAACGAAGGTTCTGAAGCCTTGGGCAAAGCGGCGGACGGCCTGCAGGAACTCCGGAAGAACGTGGACAGCATGCTGATCATCAACAACGAGAAGCTCTATGAATTCTTCGGGGACACCCTGATCCAGGAGGCGTTCCCGAAAGCCGACGAGGTCCTTGCGACTGCCGTGCGGGGCATCACGGAGATCATCAGCCGGCACGGATATATCAATGTCGATTTCCAGGACATCAAGACCATGATGACCGGAAGCGGAATGGCCCTGATGGGCTGCGGCATCGGCACCGGGAAGAACCGGATCGAGGATGCGGTCCGGGGCGCACTGGACTCTCCCCTGCTGAACGACTTCGACCTGTCCACGGCGAAGAACATGCTGCTGAACATCACGGTCGGCAAGAATGAAGAGGGCCTGAAGATGAACGGACTCAACGAGATCGACCGGCTGATCGAGAAGTACACCGGGAATGTCAACCGCTTCAAGCGGGGCATCGTCTACGAGGACGACAAGGACTTCGGCGACCAGATCCGGATCACCGTCATCGCGACCGGATTCAGCTACAAGGACTTGAGCAAAATCATCGACGTCTCGCTGGGCAACATCGTGGTCATCGACGAAAACTTCCGCTGCAACCCTTCCTGCATCGAGCCGGGCGAGGAGATCCCCCTGCCGGAACCCGCCGGCATGTTCCGCAAGATCGGCTACAACAAGGGCGAAAACGAACGCCGCTTCCACTATTCCGAAGACCAGAAGCCCGTGCTGCTGGTCCCTCCCCAGGCGAACAAGGCCGAGCTGGAGAACACGCCGGCCATCAAGCGGATGGTGAAATCCGAAAGAGAGCCGGAATTTTAGTATCTTCGCAGGCTGAAAGGATCATTCGACATGTCAGAAAGAAGAACGAGAGTCAGATTCGCCCCGTCGCCGACGGGACCGCTGCACATGGGCGGTGTCCGGACCGCCCTTTACAACTATCTATACGCCAAGCAGAAAGGAGGAGTTTTCACCACCGGGATCGAGGACCCCGCCCCCCGCCGTTTCGTGCCCGGGGCTGAACAGTACATCATTGAAGCCCTGAACTGGTGCGGGATCCTCGCCGACGAAGGCGTGGAGGACGGCAGGATCGTCGAGACCCCCTCCGCCAAGCACCCGCACGCCCCGTACCGTCAGAGCCAGCGGCGGGGGATCTATCGGGAATATGCCGAGGAACTCGTGGAGAAAGGGGCTGCCTACTATGCGTTCGACACGGCCGAATCCCTCGCCGATGCCCGCACGGCGGCGGAAGCCAGGGGCGAAACCTTCATCTACAACCAGTCGACCCGCAAAACCATGCGCAACTCCCTCACGCTGTCCGAAAGCGAGGTACAGGACCTGCTGGAGCACACGAGCGACTGGACGGTCCGCTTCAAGATGCCCGAGGACACCGTCGTGCGGATGGACGACCTGATCCGCGGCCACATCGAAGTGAACACGGACACCCTGGACGACAAGGTGCTCTGGAAACGGGCGGATGAACTCCCCACCTACCACCTGGCCAACATCGTGGACGACCACCTGATGGAGGTGACCGAAGTCATCCGCGGCGAAGAATGGCTCCCTTCCCTCCCCCTGCACTACCTGCTCTACCGGGCCTTCGGCTGGGTGGACACCATGCCCCGCTTCGCGCACCTCTCCCTCCTGCTCAAGCCGGACGGAAAGGGCAAGCTGAGCAAGCGCGACGGGGACAAGCTGGGCTTCCCCGTATTCCCCCTCCAGTGGGTCAATTCCGAAGGGGAGACCTACCGCGGCTACCGCGAGGACGGCTATTTCCCCGAGGCGTTCGTGAACATGCTCGCCTTCCTGGGCTGGAATCCCGGCGAAGGGGACAACCGCGAAATCCTCTCGATGCAGGAACTCGTGGAGGCCTTTTCCCTGGACCACATCGTCAAGTCCGGCGCCCGCTTCAATGCGGAGAAGGCGCGCTGGTACAACAAGGAATATCTCCGGATGAAATCCGACGAAGAACTCGCCGGACAGTTCGTGCCGGTGCTGGAATCCCATGGACTCAATGTCGTGGAATGCCCGGTCTGCGCCCTGACCGCCGGAGCCGAATTCCAGGGCTGCGGCGCCGATTTCAAGAAGCACATCTACCTCCGCGACTATGTACAGGACGTGATTTCCTTCACCAAGGAGCGCGCCACCTTCACGGCGGACTTCTGGGACATCGCCCCCTGCCTCTTCGTGGCCCCGGACGAATTCGAAGCCTTCGGACTCTCCGCCCCCTTCGCACAAAAGGACGTGGACAAGTTCTGGAAGCCGGAGAACGTCGCCCTCGTCAAGCACCTGGGCGCCTTCATCGTCGACTATGCCGGTGAATGGTCGAAAGAAGGGCTCGAAGCCGCGATGGAGAACTACATCCGCGAGAACGGATGGCCGATGGGCAAGGTCATGAACACCACCCGGCTCGCGCTTGCGGGAGCGGCCAGCGGACTGGGCATTGCGGACATCGTGTACCGCATCGGAAAAGCCGAGTGCGCCAGGCGGATCGAATCCGCCCTGGCGCACCTCGCCTGAAAAATATTCCTGAAAAACGGTCTTACAGCTTGGCGTCGAGGAACTTCCGGAGGGAGGCCTCCCCGATGATGCCGGTGTCGGACAGGGTTCCGTCCACCAGCATGAACGACATCGGCAGCTTGCCGACATTGTACAGGACGGCCGCCTGCGAGGCCGCACCCAACCCGTCGCAGACATTGATCCACGGCAGCTGCTGGTTCTTCACCACGCCGGCCCAGGCGCCCTTGTCCGTGTCCATGCACACCGCATAGATTTCGAAGCCCTTGTCGTGGTACGTCTTGTACAGCGGCAGCAGCACATCCTGGTTGAACATTTTCTGCGCGGCATCGGCGGCGCTCCAGAAATAGATCATGACCACCTTGGCATCCAGTCCGCTCAGCGACACCTTGGCTCCGTCGATGGAGGGCAGTTCCAGGTCGGGATAGGCCTTCCGGGCGGCCTCGTCCACCCGCATGCGGAGGCTGAGCAGGTTCTCCCGCCGCTGCGCCTCCTTGCCCAGCGCCTGCACATAGCGGGAACGGGGATAGACGGTCGAAAGGGAGTCGAAGACATTCCGGAAGTGGATGGCGTCCGTGGCCTGGCTGAAGACCGGGAAATCCGCGTTGATCTTCTCGTAGAGGACGGGGATGGCCGTGAGGGACTTCATGTTGTCCAGCACGTACCGGACCCGGGAACGGTAGTAGTCGATGTACTGCCGGGAAGCGGCCGCATTGTCGCCCGCTTCCGCAGCACGGGTGAAGCGCTGCATGAATTCAGCGAATTCCTGCTCGTTCCGCTGCAGTTTCGCACTCTCCTCCGAGCCCTCCACGGTGTAGCCGCCGAGGGTGTCGGACACGACTTTCACCCTGTCCCCCTTCTGCAGAATCAGCGAGGCCACCTTGGTGTCTCCTTTGTAGAGATACACGAATTCGGGCTCTCCTTCCGGGACGGCCAGGCGGTAGGTGTAATTCCCTGCGGCATCCGTCCGGACGGTGTCCGGCAATTCGTTGGCGGGAGCCGCAAGTTTCTTCACGACGAGCCGGGCCTCGGGTGCACCCGTCAGGGTTCCCTTGACCTGCGCCTTCGGGGAGCAGGCCTCCGCAAGGCAGAGCACTGCGATGACGGGCAGATGGGCTTTGTATCTCATATTCCTACAACTTCTTGAATTCCTTGAATATGGCATCGGCGATCGCCTGGTTTTCCCCCGCACTGACCTGGACTCGCTCGTTGCGGAAGTTCAGGTCCCCTTCGGACTGGAGCGGGACCAAATGAATGTGGGTGTGGGGCACTTCCATGCCGAGAACGCAGACGCCGACCCGCTTGCACGGGACGGCCGCCCTCAGCGCAATCGCAACCTTGCGGGCAAAGGCCCAGAGACCTTCATAGGTCCGCCCGTCCAGGTGGAATATGTAGTCATCCTCCACATGCTTGGGAATGACGAGGGTGTGACCTTTCGCCAGCGGGCTGATGTCCAGAAAGGCGTAGAACGAATCGTCCTCCGCCACCTTGAAAGAGGGGATCTCCCCCCGGGCAATCTTCGTGAAAATCGTCGCCATCGTTCGTCGTGTCAGAGGGAAATGTCCAGAATCTTGAATTTGACCGTTCCGGAAGGCACGTGGGCCTCGACGGTCTCGCCCTTGGCGTGGCCAAGGAGCGCCTTGGCGATCGGAGTCGTGGCCGCCAGCCGCCCCTGGGTGAAATCCGCTTCCGTTTCGCCCACGATCGTGAACTCCATCACGGCCTTGTTCGAAAGATTCTGCACCTTCACCTTGTTCATCATCTGCACCTTGTCGGTCCCGACCTGTGACTCGTCGATGACCTTGGCGTTCGCGACCAGGTCCTTCAGCCGGGCGATCTTCACCTCCAGCAGTCCCTGCGCATCGCGTGCGGCATCATATTCAGCGTTTTCGGAAAGGTCGCCCTTTTCGCGCGCTTCCGCGATCGCTGCCGAAATCTCCGGACGCTGCGCCAGTGCGTCCGCCAGTTCCTTTTTCAATTTTTCCAACCCGTCCTGGGTCATGTAATGAATATCCGCCATAGTCGAACGTTTTATTCTTCGGTTTGTAAAAAATAACGGAGTCCTGCCCGTTTCCGGCAGAACCCTGTGCTTCTGAAGCAAATATAAGAAAATTAATTCAAAAAGCGTGCTACCGCCCGTCGAATTTCGGTTTGAGTATTTCGGAATAGAGGACGAGGTTCCGTTTGTCGATGTGCAGCCTGGGCTTCTGTTCCGGTGCAGCGTGGGGGGCGGTCTCCGCGGGCCGGGACGCTGCGGCCATCGGCCGGGCAGCAGCCGCGGAAGACCTGGCAGCGGCCACCGGCTTCGAAACCGATTCCGCTCCCGCGACCGTGATGTCAATCGGCTCCCGGACCGGAACGGGGGTCTCCAGGGGATCGCGACAGTCGGGCGCCTCCGCAGGATTGGCCGGGAACGGGTCAGGCCGGGCGGAGTCCTGCCGCGCAGACTCCGGTCGGGAAAGTTCCTGCGGCGAGGGTTCCGCGTCATCTTCTTCCGGGAAATTGAATTCGATCTGAGGTCGCTTGTCCCGGGCGGCAGCCTTCTTCTTCCGCTCCGCCAGGAAGGAAACCACCGATGAAAACACGATGGCGATGGTCGCAATGGTTCCGATGTCGAATTTCATGGCGCAGGTGCTTTTAACTCCCTAAATGTAAGAATATTTCCTCAGATTTCCGCACGCAGGCAGAAACCTCTGTCCCGTTCCAGCTGCGCCCGCAATTCCGCCACCGAACCGAATTTGCGCTCGTCCCGGATTTTCCGCAGAAAACGCACCTTCAGGTCGAGTCCGTAGATGTCCTCGTCGAAATCGAAGAGGTTGGTCTCGATCGTCAGGGCCTTGTCGTCACAGACCGTAGGTCGGTAGCCGATGTTGCACATGCCCCGCAGCACGCGGCCGACCGTCTCCGCCTCCACTAGGTAGACCCCGTTGCCGGGCACCTGCTTGAGCGGTTCGTAGAGCTGCATGTTGGCCGTCGGGAAGCCGATCGTGCGGCCGAACTGGTTGCCGGCGACCACGACCCCGTGCAGAGTGTACGGGTAGCCGAGCATCCCGTTGGCGGCTTCCACCTCTCCGTCCGCAAGCAGGGAACGGATCTTCGTGGAACTGATCGCAAGCGATTCACCGGCTTTCACCGGCCTCGTCCGGATGACATCCAGCCCCAGCCCGCGGGCCAGCGGCTCGATCTCGTCCGGGG
>CABTXO010000077.1 GCA_902488725.1 uncultured Bacteroidales bacterium | reverse complement strand
GGGTTTTCCGCCACCATGCGGATCCTTGTTCTTCGTAGGCTTGACGGTCGTCGGCGGACTTGAGTTTTACATAGTAGGGATAGCTCCATTCATTCCAATCTTCCAGACTTTCCTTTCCGATGTTGGAGAACAGGTCGAAGGACGCCAGGTCGGAATTGCGGGGCATGTCCTTGTACACGGCGACGATGGTCCCGGGCAACTTTTTTCCCTTCCCGTTGTTGCCGGACGTCCGGAACTGGAAGGCCGAGCCGACCCCGAGTCCGGTCCGGCGGGAAGCGGATTCCGAGATGGCGTAGTGGAATTCGTCCGTTATATCCTGCAGGGAACCGGCCACGGTCTCGAAACCGAAGGTTTTCATGGCTCCTTCCGAGAAGGCTGAAGCCTTGAGCGCCAGCTTGGCTCCGGCGCCGTCCTCGCCCGGGAAGAGCTCGCAGTCCTGCCCGGACAGATAGCCCGTCCCGCCGGCATCTACCTGCGGGAAGGAGGAGATCATCGCTTCGTGCGGCGGCCGGTTCAGCCAGGTCATGTAACGGCCTTCTTCGTACCAGTCCGGCATCGTAATCACGAAGATCCGTTCCGAGTCCCGGACGGCCCGGTTGTAGGTGAAGTCGTGGTGTACCTGGACGAAGATGATGTACATCGCGGCGAAGGCCGCCGTCATCCCCAGGATGTTCAGAATCGTGGACACCACATTGCCACGGTTGTACTTGGAAAAAAATTGTATGGACATCGTTATCTATCGTTATCGGTTGTTCAACTATTGTTTGTGTGTCAAATTTTCAAATCACTTCATTTCCCGGGCTGCCGCATCCCCTGCAAGTGCCCTTCAAGCCGACCCTCAACGGAGGTCGACCTTCCCCCGCAGGTGTGCCGACCTTCGCCCGCAGGTATTCCGACCTTCGCCCGCAAATATTCCGACTTTCGCCCGCAGGTATTCCGACTTTCGCCCGCAGGTGGAATAATTTCACGCCACCTGGAGGCGTATCTTTCTGCAGATAAATTGTTTGCGTTTTCCGGTGGCGGCTGATTTTTTCCACCTGAAAGGGGCTCGACGCCCTGGATAGGGCTGCAACGCAGGGTATGACCTTCAGGTGTACCAAATTGCCTGCCATCTGCAAACGTACCACGACCGTAATCAATCCTTTCCGTTTGCAGGTGTACGAATATTCTTCCACCTGCGAGGCGGAGCAGCCTGCAGAGAGGTTCCACCTGCGGGGCGGAGCAGCCTGCAGAGAGGTTCCACCTGCGGGAAGAGCCCACCTTCGGAGAGGTATTACCTGTGGAGGGGGGAATACCTGCGGGGGAGATTCCTGCGCGAGTGGGCAACGCCAGGCGGCGAGGACAGGCTTCCTTTGCCTTTTGCCTGTCGTGACCCTCATCCTGACACTGAACGGTGAAGGAATCTCCCACGCTTTCGGCCGAATAATATCCAAACCACGGGCGCGGGGAGGTGGCTTGCAGGGGGCTGAAAGGCATATTAGGGTAGCAGATTCCCCATCCGGAAGGGGAACTTGCCACGGTGATGTGCCCTGGAAGGCCTTCCGGGGCAATCGGGCGTGGCCGTGATTTGGAAACAGTGTTCGGGCGGGACGCGGACATATTCAATTATTCTTTTTCAGTTCTTCTGCAGGACAAACAAATTTTTTCAATCGAACAAGACTTGCATTGTAACTGAAAAGTAGTTACATTTGTGCGGCATGGGGACTAAGGAAAAACTGATCGAACGCTTCAAGCGCCTTCCTGCGGACTTTACATTCGAGGAAGCTGAAAGCATGCTGCACAGTTTCGGATATGTAAAATGCGAAAAGGGCCGGACGTCCGGATCCCGGGTCATCTTCCGCAATCGGAACAAGCGTCCGATCATGCTGCACAGGCCTCATCCGCAAAAGACCCTCAAAGGGTATGCAGTCCGGCAACTGCCGGCGGATTTGATTGATCGTGGATTTATTCAGAAATAGCATCATGAATACGTTGAAATACAAAGGGTACATGGGGTCGGTGGCCTTCAGCGAGGGAGACGGGGTCTTCTTCGGCAAGATTGAAGGAATCGATGCCCTGGTGAATTTTGAAGGTGAGAGCGTCGGGGAGCTGACGGCGGCCTTTCACGAAGCGGTGGAGGATTACCTTGCCTACTGCCAGGAGAACGGAATCGAGCCTAGGAAAAGCTATTCCGGCACCTTGAACATCCGGATTTCTCCGGAAACGCACACCCGGATCGCCGAGCTGGCCACGGAGGCCGGTGTAACCATCAACACCTTCATCAGCAGGGCATTGGATCGGGAAACGGCTCGTCCCCAAGGGGTGCTGAACGACATTGTCGCCGGTTACGGAAAGCGCAGGAAATAGTCTGGTCATACTCATTCTTTCTTCAGTTCTTCGGCGGGGTTGGTGCGGGCGGTCTTGCGGTAATGATACAGCACGACGGCTGAGCAGAGCGTTCCGACCACCACGAGCGCCACCAGGAACACCGAAGGGGTGAATCCCACGCGGTGCGAAAAACGCTGCAGGTAATGACGGGACATCAGCCAGCCGATCGGGGCGGCAACTGCGAAACAGACGGCCAGCATCCGCAGGTAGATGGACAATCCCTCCGAGAGGATCTGCCCTGCTTCGGCTCCGAAGACCCTTTTCACGGAAATCTCCATCTTCTTGTACTGCACGTCCATCAGCACCTGCCCCCAGATGCCCACGAGCGACAGCAGCACCGCCAGCAGGGAGAACAGCCAGACGGCCATCCGCAAGCGTTCTTCGCCGCTGTATAGGTTCTTGCCGATGGAATCGTAGAAGCGGATCTCGAACGGGAATGCGCTGTCCATCTCGGCGAGAATTTTCTGGATTTTTTCTGTCGTTTCCATACGGTCCGCCCCGTCCGCAAGCCGGATGTAGGCGAAGGACAGCGTGAATCCATGCTTCGAATCCACCGCAAGAAATCCCACCGGAGCGTCTGCCTTCCGCATCGACGTGATGTTCACGTTGTTCACGAAGCCGATCACGGGAGAGGCCTCCCCGAATTCCGGATAGACCGACATCCCGGCTCCTCTGGCCTTCATGTCCTGTGTGAACAGAATCGGTCCGAAATCTCCTTCCCTGAAAGACCGGCCTTCCGCTGTCTTGATTCCCATGACAGCCGGGAAGTTCCACGTGCAGTAGATCATGCTGAACATCGTTTGTCCGTCTCCGAAATCCAGGCTCTGCGTGGAATAGGTGTCTGCCCCGCCGAAGAGTTCCATCGCATATGCCACGTCCAGCACTTCGGGTAGTCGCCGCAGCCGCTCCCGCAGCCAGTCCGACTTTTCGAGGCTGTTGGCCCCGCCGATGTCCACCACGGCCAGGTTGTGCCTGTCGTAGCCGCAAGGATATTCCTGCATGAACCGGCTTTGACGCTGCAGGAAGAGCACGAAGATCAGCAGTGCGATGGACACGACAAACTGCACGCCCACCAGGATTGCCCGCAGGTTTCTGCCCGACCGGGAAAGTCCGTAGTTGCCTCTCAGGATCATGGCCGGCTGGCCGGAAGTGGAATAGATGCCCGGCCAGATGCCTGCGAGGATGCCTGTCGCCAAGGCAATCGAACCGATGAACAAGAGCAGTCCCCAATGTTTCGCAAAGGTGAATGCCTGCATCAGTACCCCCCGGGAGAGAAGTGCCTCCGAAACCGGTCCGGTCAACAGGACGGCGGCAACGAATGCGCAGAGGCACCAGAGGACGGCTTCCGCGAGTATCCGCAAACGCAGTCGGAGGGTCGAAGAACCCAAGATTTTCTGCAGGCTGACATTCCGGATCCGGAGCGGAGTCAATGCGACGTAGAAGTTGGTGAAATTGATGAGGCCGACAGCCAGAATCAGGAAGGCGATGGCGATGAGCAGCTGCAGCTGAGAACGGCTGCCGCTTTTGTAGATGTCGCCCTCGTTGCGGAAATAGATGTCCGTCAACGGCACCAGTTCGATGGGAGTCAACCAGTCCTGGTACTGCGAGAAATCGAATCGGTCGTTGAACTCCTTGGCAACCGACTCGGCATTGGAAGCATCGTCCAACAGCAGGTAGCAGACGAAGTTGGCTCCGCCGTAAGAGCCTCGCTGAAAGTCTCCGACCGCGACATACAGGTCGTTCCCCAATTGGGTGTTGGACGGAAAGTCCTCATACACCCCGGTGACGGTGACCTCTTTGATTGATTCCAGAAACTTCGAATCCGTTTGCAATAGCTTTCCGAGCGCCGATTCGCCCGGGAACAGTGTTTCGGCCAACGATTTCGGGATGATGGCCGTCCCCGGTCTCTCCAGTGCATGGCGGTCTCCTTCCACCATTCGGATTCCGAACACATCGATGAATTGCTCCGACACGCAGACCATCGTCCTTTTGTTCATCTTTCGCTGGCTGTCGCTCGCTTTCACGGAGAAATAGGTTTCCCCGATAAACGGCACGATGCTGCATCCGGCCTGAATGTGGGCGGACGAGCCGATGATGTCATCGGCGAAACCGCGTGGCAGGATATTCCGGAAAATCGATTCGTCCCCTTTCTTGTCCGCGCGGAAGACCCGCTGCGCCGTCGGATGGCATTTGTCAAACGACAGTTCGTAATCTGCCTGCAGGAAGATCAACGAAAAGGCCACGTATGCGCATGCCAGCCCTACGAAGTTCAACGTCACCGCCACAGGATAGCGGCGTACCAGATGCTTGATGTTTCTGATTATCATATCACTCTCTCCAAACTGTTTTTCATGAGCGGCTTGTTGCGGCTCAGGAATTTCAGGAAACTTTTCATTCAATTATTCTTTCTTCAGTTCTTCGGCGGGGTTGGTGCGGGCGGCGCGGAGGGTCTGCCAGAGGACGCTGGCGAAGGCGATGGCGAGGGCCAGGAGGGCGGCGGCCGCGAAGACCCAGCCGTAGCCGGTAATGCGATAGGAGAACCGCATCAGGTATTTCCCGGCCGCCCAGACTGCGACCGGAAGTCCGAGGGCCTGGGCTAGAAGGGTCAGAAGCAGATATTCCCGGACACTGCGCCGGGTTTCCGTTCCGACTGTGCCGCCGAAGACCTTGCGCACGGCGAGGTCCTTTGTCCGCTCGTTGGAGAAATAGGTACTCATCGCGACCAGCCCGAGCAGGGCGATCAGCACGGCCAGTACCATGAAGAGTTCCAGCAGACGCATCGTCCGCCTGGCCGGTTCCAGATCCTGCAGCAGAATGTCGTCCAGATAGCCGGATCGGTCCGGATCGCGGCTGACACCATCCTGCTCCTGCAGGAAGGCTTTGTACAGATCCACGATCTGCCGCTGCGCCTGTGCATGCTCTCCGACGGTGCGGATGAGCAGGTCGCAGGAATATAGCAGGTTTTCCGGACGCTGCACGATGACCCCCACGTTCGGGTTCATTTCTCCGTCGGCCGCGGCCGCACTCTCGGCCGGAAAATCACGGAGCACACCCCCGATGTAATCCGCATGCGAATTGTTCATCCTGAAGGCACGGGCGAAAGAGGCGGAGGTGTCGGACACCTCGGCGGTACGGAAGGCCGTCTCGCCCAGCCAGAGGGAATTGGCGTAAGGGTGTCCGAAGTCTTCGACCGTCTCGAAGCCGATCATCCGGAAGTAGGTGGAATCGCAAAGAATCAAGGACACATAGACTTCTTTATCGTTGGCAATCCGCTGCCCGAAACTCATGCCCAGCTTGCCCGGAATCCCCCTTCCGAAGCCGAATGTTTCCACGCAGGGGAGGGATTTCAACCGGTCGGCGAAGGGTTGGATCTGCGACACGGTCCGGGCTCCGCTGTGGAGCACGAAAAGGTCTCGGGTGGTGGCATGGAGCGGTCGGCTGACCATGTGCTGCATCTGGACTTCCATCACCAGGGCCAGTGCGATCAGGATCACCGCCAGCATGTTCTGGATCACGATGAACACCTTGCTCAGCACCTGTTTGTTGTAGCGGCGGAAGGAGCCGCGGATTACGTCGACGGGCTGGAACTTGGCGGCCATCCCGGCCGGAATCAGACCGGACAGGGTGCCGAGCAGCAGAATGGCTGCCGCATAGGATCCCAGATAGCCCGGCGAGAGCAGGAAACGGAGCCCGACATCCTGCCCCGGTTCATTGCTTGCGAGCAGCCGGTTCATCATCGGGACGCATGCCCAGGCGATCAACAGGGCGATGCCGAAGGCGACGGTCGTAAACAGGATCGATTCGGCAATGTATTCTCCGAAAATTTCTTTTTGTTGTGCGCCGAGCAGCCGCCGGGTGGCCATCTCCTTGGCCCGCTTCCCGACCAGCGCCATGTTCAGGTTGACATAATTGAATATGGCCGACAGCAGGAGCAGCAGCACGACCACGGTCAGAATCCGCAGCATGGACAGGTTGCCTTTGTTCAAAATCCAGTTGTGGGGGTGGAAGAAGGTCTCTTTGAAGGGATAGACAGTGATGCCGTCTGCGAACCCTTCGTAGTTTTTTCGGCAGACCTCCAGCACTTTTTCCTTGAACAAGGCCTCGTCAGTCCCGGCCTTTCGGCGGAAAAAGGTCAGGTGTGAACCGCGCGAGTTGAAGGCCGTGATTCCTGGCTGGTTGTAGAATGAATGGACGGTGGAGACGAGTACATCACAGTAGGGGACGAGGGTGTTTCGGAAGTCTTGTACGATGCCACAGATCACATAGTCCGTGTCGCCTAGTTTGAGCGGACGGCCGATCAGGTTCCCTTTTCCGTCTTCGAGCCTTGTGGCAAAACTCTTGCTGACGAGGATGCCGTTCCCTTCGGCGAAGCCGTCCAGCGAACCTTCAAGCAGCCGGTAGTACGGGAATATGTCGAAAAATTCCGGATCGATTTCGGAGGACGCGGCCCAATGAGCATTGCCGTTGAATGTAGCGATATCGTCTTCCTGGGCCCCGAGGCGGGTGATGGCTTCTATCTCGGGAATCTGGCTTTCCAGGGATTCTTTGTCCCAGTAGGACAGGGCAAGCATGTCCTGCGTGCCGAGGCAGTAGATCCGGTCGGCATCCGGATTCTCGCGCGTGATGCCGTACTGCTGCCACACATAGCTGCCGATCAGGATCACGAAGGCCAGGGACACGGCCAGCCCGACCGACTCGATGGCGGTGTACAGCTTGTTGCGGCCCAGGAATTTCAGGAAACTTCTCATTCACTCATTCTTTTTTCAGTTCTTCGGCGGGGGTGGTACGGGCGGCGCGGAAGGTCTGCCAGAGGACGCTGGCGGAGGCGAGCAGGGCGACGGCCGCGACGGCGGCGAGGGAGATCCAG
>CABTXO010000076.1 GCA_902488725.1 uncultured Bacteroidales bacterium | reverse complement strand
GAATCAAATTCTATCTCTCGGTTCCTCCGGTCAATCGTTCGTCAAGAATCAAGAGGACCGCGCATTCCGCAACTTCATGGACATGACCGCCACGTACGAGAAAAGAATCCTTCCGGATTTCTATTTCAAAGTGATGATCGGCGGAAGTCAGGAACAATTTGCCGCCGAGAACTTTTACGGGCAGAAAATGGATCTGATTGACCCTGAGCTTACCCAGATTGACGCGGCCACCGGAGACATGTCCGTCGGCGGATCGAAGACCGAATGGGCCATGCGTTCGTTTTTTGCGCGGGTGAACTTGAGCTGGCGCGACCGGTATCTTTTGGAATTCAACGTACGCCGTGATGGTTCATCGCGCTTCGTCGGGAAAAACAGATGGGGCAACTTCCCGTCAGCATCTGCTGCCTGGAGGATTTCCGAAGAGCCCTTCATGCACAGCTTTCGCGGCAAGTGGCTCGAGAGCCTGAAGCTCAGACTTTCCTATGGCTCGCTCGGGAACAATTCAATCGGCGATTATGAAACCATTCCGACAATGTCGCTTCAAAAATATGTTCTCGGGGGGCACCCCGAGCTCGGTGTCATTCAGCGTGCGATCAAGAACCCCTCGCTAACCTGGGAAACGACCTCCGTGAGCAACATCGGATTGGATTTCGGATTATTGAAGAACCGTCTTTCGGGCAGCGTGGATGTCTACGACAAATTCACCCGTGACATCTTGATCTCGCTGCCCGCACCGGACGTGCTGGGGAGGGCGAGCGTGCCGACCCAAAACAGTGCCCAAGTCTTGAACCAAGGCATTGAACTGAATGTGGCCTGGAAAGACAACATCAAGGATTTCAACTATTTTGCCAACATCAACCTTACCTGCAACCGGAACAAGGTGGTCAAGTTCAAGGGTGACACCTATTCCCTGTCCGGCATCAACATGATCAAGGAAGGCTTGCCCATCAACACCGGTTACATGCTGCAGGTGGATCGCATTGTCGAAACCCAGGCGGATCTGGACTTGATTCAGGACATGTGTGACAAGGCCCGGAATGCGGCAGGGAAGAAAATCAATCCTTTTCCTTATGGCAGGCCCGAACTTGGCGATTTCCTTTACAGAGACACGAACCATGACGGACTGGTGAACGACAACGACAGGGTCAATGTCGGATCCGGTTCCAACCCGAGATTCTTCTACAGCTTCTCGTTCGGTGTCGGCTACAAAGGCTTTGATGCCTCCGTGTTCATTGACGGCGTGGGCGGCATCAAGGGCTATTTCCAGAACACCTATTACACGCCGGTGCTGCGGTTCACCCGTCTCGTCAACAAGGAGATTGCCGACGGGAGGTGGTACAAGGGGCGTGAAACCCCGGCGACCTATCCCCGGCTGCTGTACGACGGAAACAAAAGAAACATCATGGCCAGCGATTTCTGGTATCAGGACAGGTCTTTTTTGAAAATCCGGAATGTGCAGCTCGGCTACACACTGCCCGAAAATCTTTCCTCGAAAGTCAGCATTTCAAGGTTGCGGCTATATGCCGGACTTGAGAACTATTTTACATTCACCAAGTGGAAGGGTCTTGACCCCGAAGTCGACGGTATGGGGTATCCTTCCATGAAACAGATGGTATTCGGTGTCAATCTAACATTTTAACGAGTATGAAGAAGAAATATCTTTTGTCTCTGGCAACCGTCACGGCGGCACTCTTGTTCACGGGATGCTACGATCTCGACAGAATTCCGCAACAAGAATTGAGCCCCGGCACTTTCTGGAAGACGGAAACCCATGCCAAGCAGGCGATGATGGGGTGTTATGCAGCCTTGAGAAACAACCAGCTCTACGGCCTGTTTTTTGGACGGGACTGCCTGTCGGATATAGGTTTCGGATACGATTCCCCCGGCTACTGGGAGATCAGCCGCAGTCTCTGGACGCCGAGAAGCAACATCGTGATGAATTGCTGGAAAGATGCGTATGATGGAATCAGGAGGGTCAATGTCGTGATACGGAACGTTTCCGGGATGGAGATTGACGAAAAAACAAAAAGCGAGGTGCTCGGCGAGGCGAAGTTCCTGCGTGCGCTCTTCTATTTTTTCCTGATGAACCACTTCGGCGGCGTACCCATCTATGATGAAACGGTGGATTACGATACCGACTACATGAATCTGCTGAAAACGAGAGCTACGCTCGAACAAACGCTGCAATTTGTGCTGAAGGATCTGTCTGACGCGATCGGCTCGCTGCCCGTCAAATGGCCCCAGTCCGACTACGGGCGGGCCACGAAAGGCGCTGCCTATGCCTTGAGGGGAAAAGTCTATCTCTATTTCAAGGAATATGCGAAGGCGATCCCGGATTTCGAGGAGATCGTGCTTGACCCGTCCGGTAAGGGATACGGCTACGCCTTGTACCCTGAATATGCGGATCTTTTTACACAAAAGGCACACAGAAGCAGTGAGATGATCTTCTCACTTCAGACGTTTTCTGAAATCGGGAACGCCCTGGGAATGCCCTACGCTCATTATATGGGAAGCAACGCATGCCTCGGGACAAGCTGGAACAATGTCATGCCGTCCTGCGATCTTGTGGACATGTATGAATGCAAGGACGGAAAGCCGTTCAAGTGGGACGATTTCATCCCCGGGTTCTCGGGAAGCAAGGAAGTCCGGTTGAAAACACTGCGTGCGACGCTCTCGGAGAAATATGACTCGGTAAAGGCCTACCCGGAGTACCTGGATAAACTGCTGGCAATGTACGAGCAGCGGGATCCCCGGATGAAGGAGACCATTCTGCTGCCGTATACGCATTACCTCGGGTTGGTCGGCGGCAAGGAAAAGATGACCGAATTTGTCTATGCCAAAGGAGTTACGACCACCAATGGTTTCGTGGTCGTGAACCGCTTCAAAAACGACACCCACTACCTGTATCTCTTCCGCAAGTTCGTGCCGAAGGGCAATGAAGGCGGGACCATTCCGAACACTCACAGGGAATATATTCCGATTGATTTTCCCATCATCCGCTATGCCGATGTGCTGTTGATGCTGGCCGAGTGTTACAATGAAGAAGGCAGGATTGACGATGCCGTGAAGTATATCAATCTTGTGAGGAGCCGTCCTTCAACCGGTCTGCCGGGCATCAACAGCGGCCCCGAATGGCTTGAGGCGCGCACCAAACAGGCCGTTTTTGAAAGGATCTATCAAGAACGGGCGGTCGAATTCCCGGCGGAAGGTCTCCGGTACTTCGATCTCAAACGTTGGGGGCTGGCCAAAGAGGTGATGCACAATCGGGAGATCAAAGATATCATGGGGAGTGTGAAGTATGTAACAAAATTTGAAGATCGGGATTATCTCTGGCCTATCCCGGCGGGAGAGATTGATAAAAATCCGGCTTTGGAGCAAAATTTCGGTTGGGAATGACCGATTACCCTGTTTGTCCGCCGGGTGACGAGGATTGTCGCGGAACGCAATGCCCTTTCTTTTGAATGTCAAGTCCTTTGTCGGACAGGTCATTCGAAAGGTGGTCGGGGGCAGGGACGACATAGGCAGGGAACTTCTCTGAAGGCTGTACGTGGGCGACATCCGCTGATCACCAAGAAAGCGCTCGCGCCTTTGGAAGTGTTCGTTTCTGCGTTGTGAAACGCGGTTGACAATGTTATTCGTTTTAGTCAAAAACAGTTAGTAGTGTGTTTTTCCATGAAGAATGAAATTTTGTTCGCCGGCGTCTCGTTTTTGGCAGGCATCTCGTTTTTATGTGCGGGGAAGGGTCCCGTTGCGATGCAGGAAAAAGCTGTGGCGCCGGGACCGGAAGTCAACCTTGTCCCGGCGGAAGACACCGAGGACTGGGTCTACCGCGTCAATCCCGAGACCGGGAAGAAGGAGAAGTTTTTCGGCATCGGGTACTGGGCGGTTCCCGGGTACACCCTGAAGTCTTCGGCGGATGAAGATCCCGCCAACGTGGAGGCGTACCGGAAGTGGACGGCCCACTGCAACCTGCTCATCCTGGATCCCAAATTCCTGCAGCCCTACATGAAGGACATGCTGCTGGCGATTTTCGGCTTCGCCTGGCCGGTCTACGACTTTTCCGGACAGCCCGGCCTGCCCACGACGGCGGATCAGGACTACTACCGGATGCAGTACTTGAAGGCCAATGCGGGCAGCCCTGCCTTTGCGAAAATGCTGGACGACGTGCTGGATGGATATCTGTCCCGCTTCCGGGACAACCAGCGGATGTACGCTCCGATCGACGAGATCGCCTTGGGCGGCCGGGGCCGTTGGTATATTCCCGCATCGGTCGGCGACAAGATCTACGAGCGGATCAAGCTGAAGGAGCCGGATCCCATCGTGCAGGTCGACCTGCTGGGCCATGGCCGCGGCAGCACATTCTTCTTCGAGCGGAACTACCTGAAAACGCATGCCTTCATGCCGCCGGAGCCGCCGTATGAACTACTGAGTGAGAACGCCCGGAAGCAGACGAAGATTCCGTTGCTGGGCTTTTTCCAGGCGCACGACGGGACGCCGGTCTACACGTTCGACACCGCCGGCAATTTTTCCTATTCCGAAATTCCCATCGAGACGCTGAAGGGTCTCTGGTACGAAAATGTCAAGCAGATCGCAGCCGCCTACAAGAACAACGGCAACGTGTTCTCCATCAACGCTTTCATAGATTTCTTCGCAAATCCTGTCCTGGCGGGGGTCACGACGGATGCCATGAAGGCCGGACTCGGCAAGATGCCGGTGTGGCTGTATTTCGACGGGAACGGCTACGCCAGGCCGGCTTCCGTCACCGTCCGGACGTACATCCGTACGGTGAAGTGCCAGATCTACACGTCGCTTGTCCACGGGGCGACCGGCATTCTGTTCTGGAATGACCTTTCCAAGCCCGCGGATGTCTTCGTCGCGCTCCAGCCGGTGCTGCAGGAGCTGGAGAAGTCCCTGCCGCTCTTCGAACTGCCGACGGTCGAGAGGAAGATCGCAGGGGATCTGCACGTGATGGTGAAGCAGGATGCGGCGGGAAAGAAATACCTGATCGCCACGAACACCTCCAAGACGGACAGGGTCACCCTGCCTTTCCCGGTTGCGGGCAGAAAGGGACTGGCACCGCTGGAGGTGCTCGTCTCGGCGCTTTGAGGCCGCGACACAAACGAGAAGTATCACGTGTTATTTTGGACATTCACGACAAATGAAAATGTACATTCATCGGAAACTGGCCGTTGCTGCGCTTTTCATGGCGGCGGCAGTCGCCGGGGCGCAGGGAACGAAGGGTACGCTGAAGGACTGCTCGATCTCGCTGCAGGCGGATTCGCTGGTGGTGGAAAATGCGCAGCTGCGCCGGGTCTACGCCTGGAACGAGGGGGATCTGATCACCCGGACAATCTTGAACAAAAGCACCGGCTACCGGTGGCATTCGACGGACGAGGTGCCGGACATGGTGCTGCCCAGGCAGCATGCGAAGGCATCGCAGGCATCCCTCGACGTGGAGGTGGTGCCGGAGAACCGCTCGCATGAGGCCTACCTGACCGCGACGATCTCCTATAAACTCGATGCGCTGGAAATCCGGCGGGTCATCCGTCTCTATCCGGACTGCCCGGCCGTGGCGAACGACTTCTATTTCAGGGGCCGCCCGGCGGCGGAATGGTACGATGCGAAGGTGCTGGCGGAGAAAGTGCCGGACATCCGCTTCGTGCGGATGGGCAACTTGCGTCCCTTGCTGCCGATTCTGGAGAAGACCTCGATGCCGGGCAAACATTGGCGCTACCGCATCGTGGAGCCGTTGGAAATGACGGACCATTTGAACAACCTGGTACGGGAAGAGAATGTCGTGGGCTATTACGAACGGCTGTACCGCGGCAACATGCTGTTCGCGCAGGATGTGGAATCGGGGCAGGGGCTGTTCTTCCTGAAAGAGGCTCAGTCGCCCAACGCCCAGCTCAAGTACATGGGCGGAGACTACCTCACGGCCTTCGGCCAGATCCGGATGACCGGTCTGGGCATCAGCGGCGAAGATATCACCCCTGACCGCTGGACGCAGGGCTACAGCGCCGTGACCGGTGTCTGCGACGGTTCTGAATATTCCGCACTGTGCGCCCTCAAAACCTATCAGAGCCGGCTGCGGAAGCGGGACCCGGTCCGGGACGAAATGGTGATGATGAACACCTGGGGCGACCGCTCCGCACCGACTGCGATCCTGACGGAACCGTATATTCTGGAAGAACTGGATCTGTGCGCCCGGCTCGGGATTTCGCACTACCAGCTGGACGCCGGCTGGCAGATGGAGACCGCACACCTGGCGGAAGGTCCTGACAACTACCGGAACAACCCGAACTACTGGCTGCCGGACAAGGTCCGCTTCCCGAACGGCTTCAAGCCCATCATGGAGCGGGCCCGGAAACTCGGCATCGAGGTCGGCCTCTGGTTCGAGCCGAACTACGAAGACAACTACGCCCGGTGGTCCAACGATGCCGACTGGCTCATCCGGCTGAACAAGCTCTACGGCATCCGGACGTTCAAGGTGGACGGGCTGCGGATCCACAACAAGCCTTCCGAAGTGCGGGTGGACAGCCTGTTCAAGAAGGTGTCCGCGGCTTTGAACCACGATGTGTGCATCAACCTGGACGTGACGGCGGACCGCCGCTTCGGGTACCTGTACAAGAACGGCTACGGCAACATATTCCTGGAGAACCGCTACACGGACTGGAGCAACTACTATCCGTACCTGTCCCTGCGGAACTTGTGGATGCTCTCGAAATACGTGCCTGCCCAGAATCTGCAGCTGGAGTTCCCGAACAACTGGCGCTGCCGGGACAAGTACGCCTCCGCCGACAAGTTCGCACCGAAGACGTACGATTTCGAGTATCTCTTCGGCTTGACGATGATGTCCCAGCCGCTGGCGTGGATGCAGGCCCACAACCTGCCGGAAGAAGGCTACAAGATCGGTCCGGTCATCCGGCGGTACCGCACGTACGAGGCGGACATCCACCGCGGCATGATCTTCCCGATCGGAGAGGAGCCTTCCGGTTCTTCCTGGACGGGCTTCCAGAGCGTGCAGCAGGGGAGGGGCTACTTCCTGGTGATCCGCGAGCGGAACCAGCGCGAGAAGGCTGTGCTGAACACCTGGCTGCAGCCGGGTACGGACGTGAAGCTGACGCTGATTTCCGGCAAGGGGAAGAGTTTCTCCGCCCGGGCCGGCGCCGACGGGTCGGTTTCCTTCGCCCTGCCTGCACCGGATTCCTATGCGCTATACAAATACGAACTCAGCCG
>CABTXO010000075.1 GCA_902488725.1 uncultured Bacteroidales bacterium | reverse complement strand
GCCCTCCCCCGACCTGCGCGGCCCCCGGGTCCCGGACCCCCCCACCAGCCATCCCATCAATGAATCTTCCCCCGAACGCGCCACGATCCACGGGTTGCAGGTGGCCTGGGCCCATCTGATGATCGAAAAGCACTGCCGGAGGGACGAGGCTGCCTACGGGAGGCTGAGCGGATTCTTCGAGCGCATCGGCGTGCTCAACGCCATCCGCGAGAATGTGACTTGGACCGATGAGGACTTCTTGAGGCTCATTCCGCTGGCCCGGACCATCCGCAACCGCTACACCATCTTCGACAGCCCGACCTTCCAAAGGGAGGGATGATTGCAGGATTCCCCCGAAATGCGTAATTTTACAGACTAACCCGAATTCGGAATGTCAGAGGAAGGAAACATTGTCATCAAAGGAGCCAGGGTCAACAACCTGAAAAATGTGTCGGTCGCGATTCCGCGGAACAAATTCGTGGTGGTCACCGGCATTTCCGGCTCCGGAAAGTCCTCCCTGGCCTTCGACACCCTGTTCGCGGAAGGGCAACGCCGCTTTGCGGAAAGCCTCTCGTCCTACGCGCGCCAGTTTCTCGGCCGGATGAGCAAGCCGGACGTGGAAGATATCGAAGGGATTCCCCCCGCCATCGCCATCGAACAGAAGGTCAATGTCAAGAACCCCCGTTCCACCGTGGCCACCACCACCGAAATCTACGACTATCTCCGCATCATCTTCGCGCGTATCGGCCGGACCTATTCCCCGATCAGCGGAGAAGAGGTGAAATGCCATTCCGTGAACGATGTGATGGCCTGCATCCTCCGGGGCGACACCCGCACGGTCTACCTGCTCGCGCCGCTGCGCTGGAACGAGCGGACGGACAAGGTCGAACTGATGCTGCGCCTCAAGGAAGAGGGCTTTTCCCGCTTCTACGGCGGCGGCCGGATCTTCCGCATCGAAGACGTGATGAAAAGGGCTGACACCGGGGACTATCCCGACGACCTGATGCTGCTGGTGGACCGCAACCGCCTGCCGGTGATGAAGGGCTATCTTCCGTACAATGAGGACGGTACGCCCTGGCCGCAGACCGATTGGGAAGACCTGCAGACGCGTCTGCGCGCGTCGATCGACACGGCCTTCCGGGAAGGGGACGGCCGGCTGGTCGTGGAAAAGGAGAGCGGCAGGACGGAATTCTCCAACCGCTTCGAACTGGACGGGATGACCTTCCGGGAACCCGATGAATATCTCTTCAGCTTCAACTCGCCCCTGGGGGCCTGCCCCGTCTGCGGCGGCCTGGGGAAGATCATCGGCGTCAGCGAAGACCTGGTGGTCCCCGACAAGTCCCTGAGCCTGTACGACGGGGCGATCGCCTGCTGGAAGGGCGACAAGATGGGCTGGTTCCGCGACCGTCTGCTCAAGGTGGCGGACCGCTACGGCATCCGGCTCTTCGAACCCTATTGCAACCTCACGCAGAAGGAGAAGGACCTCCTCTGGGGCAGCGAGAGCGTGGAAGGGGACGAGAACACCCTGGTGGGCATCCACGAATTCTTCCGCTGGGTCGAGACCAACCGTTACAAGGTCCAGTACCGCTTCATGCTGAGCCGGTTCTCCGGCCGCACGACCTGCCACTCCTGCCATGGAAGCCGGCTCCGGCCGGAGGCCTTGTACGTGCGCGTGGGCGGAAAGAACATCGCCGAACTGCTGCGGATGAACGTGGACGGGCTGCTGGCCTTCTTCGCGCAGCTGAAGTTCTCTGAATATGAAGCCGGCATCGTCCGGAAAGCCGTCGAGGAGGTCGTGTCCCGCCTCCGGTATATTCAGGATGTGGGGCTTTCCTATCTCACGCTGGACCGGACCTGCAACACCCTTTCCGGCGGCGAGACCCAGCGCATCAACCTCGTGACCGCCCTCGGGAGCTCCCTGGTGGGTTCCATGTACATCCTGGACGAGCCGAGCATCGGCCTGCATCCGCGCGACACCGACCGGCTGATCGCCGTGCTGCGCAAGCTCCGCGACATCGGCAACACGGTCGTGGTCGTGGAGCATGACGAAGAGATCATCCGTGCGGCGGACCAGGTGATCGACATGGGGCCGAAGGCCGGATCCGGCGGCGGCGAGGTGGTTTTCCAGGGCCGTATCGCGGACACGCCTTCTCCGGCGGAACTGGACCGCTCCCTGACCCTCCAGTACCTGACCGGGAAGCGCGCCCGCTACGCCCGGAAAAAGCATCCTTGGACCTATTCCATCCGGGTGGAAGGCGCACGGGAGCACAACCTCAAGAACATCGACGTGCAGTTTCCCCTCGGGGTGCTGACCGTGGTCTCCGGCGTCAGCGGCAGCGGCAAATCCTCCCTCGTCGGGGACATACTCTACCGCGCCCTGTACCGGCGGATCAACGAAACGGGCGACCTGCCCGGCCTTTTTTCCCGGCTTTCCGGGAATCTGGACCGCATCACGCGGATTGAATATGTGGACCAGAATCCGATCGGCAGGAGTTCCCGCTCGAACGCGGTGACCTATTTGAAAGTCTACGACGACATCCGCAAACTGCTTGCGGAGCAGCAATATGCCAAGATCAACGGCTACACGCCTTCCTTCTTTTCCTTCAACCAGGACGGCGGCCGCTGTCCGGAATGCCAGGGGGAAGGCTATGTCCACATCGGCATGCAGTTCATGGCGGACGTGACCATGCTCTGCGAGGCCTGCGGGGGCAAGCGCTTCAAGCCGGACATCCTGGAGGTGCGCTACAAGGGCCGCAACATCGACGACATCCTGAACATGAGCGTCGGGGAGGCCATCGATTTCTTCCGCTCCCAGCCGGAGGGTCTCGCGGTTCAGATCGCCCGCCGGCTGCAGCCGCTGGTCGATGTCGGCCTGGCCTACATCAAGTTGGGCCAGACCTCGTCCACCCTTTCGGGCGGGGAGAGCCAGCGCATCAAGCTGGCGTACTTCCTGGCCATGAACGCCGACACCGAGTCGATGCGCCGGGACAGGATCCTGTTCCTCTTCGACGAGCCGACCACCGGCCTGCACTTCTACGATGTGGAGAAATTGCTGAAGGCCTTCGACGTCCTGATCGCGAACGGGCACACGGTGGTCGTGGTGGAGCACAACCTGGACGTGATCCGGGCGGCGGACTGGGTGATCGACCTGGGACCGGATGCCGGGGACCGCGGCGGGGAACTGATCTTCGCCGGGACCCCGGAGGAACTCGCCGCACGGGGCGGCACCTTCACTGCGCAATACCTGTCAAACCGCTGAATATGGATGCATTGATCACGTTTGTGGACGGAAACGATCCGTTGTGGCGGAAGGACTACCAGGATTTCGCCGGCGAACCGATGATGGCCAAGCGTTTCCGGGACTGGGGGACGCTGAAGTTCCTGTTGCGCGGGATCCAGTTGAACATGCCCTTCATCCGGAACGTGTTCCTGCTGGTGGCCCGGGAGAGTCAGGTGCCGTCATGGGTGGATCCGGGGCAGCTCCGCATCGTGCTGCATGCGGACATCATCCCGCAGGAGCACCTCCCCACGTTCAACAGCACCACGATCGAGATGTTCCTGCACAAGATTCCGGGGCTGGACGAACGGTTCATCTACTTCAACGACGACATCTTTCCCGTGGGACCGCTGGCCGGGGAGGATTTCTATCCGGGCGGCATGCCGGCCGTGAACTTCCGGAAGAAACTTTTCCGCGCGGGCCTGTTCAGGCACCAGGTGTGGAACTCCGACCGGCTGGCCCGGAAGGCCCTCGGCATGCGTCCCGGCCTGTTCTTCGTGCAGCCGCAGCACACCTGCATGCCGATGCTCCGGAGCGAAAGCGCGGACCTGTTCCGGAAAGTGGAGCCGGACATTCTGCAGTCGCTGTCCCGCACCCGGGCAGCATTCAACTGCAACCAGTATCTGTTCACGGATTATCTCTACTATCAGGGAAAGGCCCGCTGCCGCCGTCTGCCGAACAAGCATTTCTCCCTGGCCGCCACTTCCGTTTCCCGGGTGGCGGACTATCTGCGGCGGCCCCGGAAGAAACTGGTGTGCATCAACGATGTCCACCTCCCGGAAGAAAAATTCCGGCGCTGCCGGGCGCAGCTGCTGGAAGCGTTCGCGGAGATATTCCCGGAAAAATCCCGGTTCGAGCGCTAGGGGCTATTTCCGTCCGGAAAGCCTTCTGAACAATTCGATGAGGTTGTAGTTGCGGCAGCGGGCGTCGGTCGAGACGATGGTCCTGCCCTGGAAAGTCGTAAAGTTGAACTGGTGGCCGCCGTACCTGTAGAAGGGATCCGAGGTGTCGATGATGTCCCGTTTCACGACGGTTTCGGCGTAGTCGGTCGGGGTCAGGCGGTCGATGCGGACGATGGAAAGCTGCTTGCCGTAGCCGCGGAGGCAGTTCTGTGCCGGACGGTAGAGGCCGCCCGCATATTCAAAGACACTGCCGCCGTTGCGCCCGAATTCCTTGCCGCGGCAGACCGGGGAGCTGGGGTGTTCGGTGTAGGTGCCGTCCAGCCGGTCGGAGGCGAAGAGGTGCAGGGCGGTCGGATTTTCGTCGCAGATGGTCGCGAAGAGGTACCACACGCCGTCTTTCCGGATGACGGAGGCATCGCGCCATTTGACGCCGTCGTCCACCAGGATTTTTTCCTGCTTCCAGCGGGTCAGGGTTTCGTCCTCCGCCCGGTAGAGCTGGATGTTGAAATTGTAGCCGGTTTCGGGGATCATCCACACCTGTCCGTCCGCCTCGAACACGAAGGGGAAGGAAAGGTGGTAAGGTTTGTCCAGGACTTCGGTCTCTTCGCTCCAGTGGACCAGGTCATCCGTCTTCCGCATCCAGAGTTTTCCCTTGCCGTAATGCCGGACCTGCCGTTCGTAGAAGAGGAACAGAAATCCGTCGCGGGTGAACAGGAAAGGGTCGGCGAGCACCGAGACCGGCTCCCGTTTGAAGAGACCCGTGTCCGACAGCAGGCAGTAGATTTCCTTGCCGGCAGTCGAGAACAAGTCGTCTCCGGCCTGTTTTTCGAGCAGCCGGATGTTGAAGTTTGTGCAATAGAACAGTCCCATGGTCAGCGATGTTTTCCGGCCGTCAGTTCGGCGAACAGCGCTTTCCACTGTCCCATGACGACCGGCGGGGTGAAACGCCGGGCGGTGCGGAGGGCGGCTGCGCCCATGTTTTTCCGCAGGGCCTCGTCTTCGATGATGCGGCAGACGGAAGCCGCCAGTTGATCCGTGTCCCCCGTCTTGACAAGCAGTCCGTTCACGCCGTCCTCGATGATCTCGGACGGACCCGTCGGGCAGTCGTACGAGATGAGGGGGAGTCCTGCCGAACAGCCTTCGACCAGCACGAGGGGGAAGCCTTCCCGTCTGGAACACAGGACTAACGCCGAGGACCGGAGATATTCGGCGGCGATGGCGTCGGAAGCGCCGCAGAGGGTGACCTTGCCTTCCAGCCCCAGTCCCCGGATCAGTCCTTGCAGCTTGTTCCGCTGGCTGCCTTCGCCGAAGATGTCCAGCTTCCAGTCCGGATGGGCGGATGCCACACGCCTCCACGCGCGGATCAGGTCTGCGAAATTCTTCTCCGTTTCAAGTCTCCCGACCGCGATCACGCGTCTGGCATCCAGCGGGCTTGCAGGCGATTCCTGCGGAGCGGCGGTCGTGACCGGATTGTAGATCTGACGGACGTCGCGGATGACCGGGGACCAGGCGGGTCTGTCCGCACGGGTGAGGGCGACCAGGCAGTCGAATTTCCCGAACGCCCTGTCCCGGAGACGGGTCCGCAGCCAGGCGTACGGCTTCGGATATTTGAGGAAGAACTTGTCGTAGCAGAAGTGGTATTCGACCAGGCAAGGGCGTCCCTGAGCGGCTTCGGGCAGAAAAAATGCATCCTTTCCGCCCAGGGAAATGCAGATGTCCGGATCGATCGAGGAGACGGCCTTGCGGAGCCGTTCCCGGAAGGTTCCCGTGAAACTGCGATGCAGATCAACGAGGTGCACCCCAGGATCCAAGGGAAAGAAGGGCTTGCGTCCTTTCTGCCTGGCGGTCACGATGTGGACTTCCGCTCCGTCCGCGCTGAGCCAGTTGGCCTTGCGGGTCAGGACGCGCTCGATGCCGCCGGCGCGGGCCAGGGAGGAAGTGCAGTAGAGGATCCGCATCGGAGAGGACTAGGATTTCTTGAGGAGGCGCAGGACCTTGCAGCAGAACTTGGTGTAGTGCTGCTTGAAAGCCGGAATGCGGCAGTCCCGGATTGTCGGTTTCTCCGCCAGAATTTTCACGGCATCGGGGTGCCGTCCGAGTTCGCGGAAGCGCAGGGTGATGCAGAGGTACCAGCCGGCGCGCATCAGCATGTCGATTCCGCAGACGGGGAGCGGCCCGGTGTCTTTCGGCAGGCTGTCGTACAGATGCAGCATGTTCTTCGCGGAATGCAGCCGGGAGGTCATCAGGGAAGAGCGGGTCAGGGCTCCTTTCCGGGTGTGGCGGTAGTGGTAGAGCGCCTCCGGCAGATGGACGCACTTCCGGGCATGGACGAGGATCTGGGTCTGGAAGACCATGTCCTCGTGGAAGCCGTATGCGGGAACGATCATCGTGTCCAGGTGGTACAGCGAACGCTTGACCAGTTTGTTCCACATGTAGCCGAGGATCTTGGAATTGTGCATCGCCTTCAGCGCGGCTGCTCCGGTTTCCGGATCCAGGTCGGCTTCGCGGCGGATCTTTGTCGGCCGGTCTTCATATTCCATGAAATAGTCGCAGTACACGACATCGGCACCGGTCTCCAGCGCTTTTTCCGCCAGCAGGCGGATGTAGTCCTTTTCCACCCAGTCGTCAGAATCCACATGGATGATGAAGTCGCCGGTGGCCGCGCGGAGGGCGGTCATCCGGGCCTGCGGGAGTCCCTTGTTGGGCTGTTGGAGGATCCGGACCTGCTCCTTGCGGTCCGGGAAGCGCTCCAGCACCTCCTGCAGCACCTGCACGGAAGCATCCGGGCTTCCGTCATCCATGAATATGTATTCAAGATTCCGCCAGGTTTGCGAGAACAGGCTTTCTGCGCATTGACGGATGTACCGCTCGACTTTGTAGATCGGGACGAGGATGGAAATCTTCGGGTCGTTCTGGTGTTGCATGCCGTCGTTGTGTGGTTCCACTGAGTTGTTTACGTAGTACGAGGTACATTTACTTTACAAAAGTAGGAATATTGCCTGTCAACTCCAAGAAATCTTGTATCGACGAGTCCCGTTCCTGCAGCTTCCGTGACGGCCAACTCAAAGCAAGGCTGTGCGGTGTGGCAGAACGCCACAAAAGATGAAAGATAGATACGGCTGT
>CABTXO010000074.1 GCA_902488725.1 uncultured Bacteroidales bacterium | reverse complement strand
CCCGCCGCCCCCGGGCCGGCCGCAAGCCCCCCTGCCGCAACTGCACCATCAGCTGCTATGACGACCCCCACCGCAAAGCCATCCGCGCCGTCATGCGCTACGCCGGCCCCCGCATGCTCCTCCGCCACCCCTGGATGGCCATCAAGCACCTCCTCCACGAACTCCGCCCCGGACGCTAGGGATCAATACCGAAACTCAATGATTTCCGAGGTTCGGCTGTTCACCATTTTGGTACATTTGGCGACGCGGTTCTCTGCATCGAATTCGTACAAGTACAGTGTTTCTTCTGTCTTGATTGTGCCGCCTGCAGAATAGGAATACACTTCCTTTTCGGGTAGATTGGCATATTCACCGATGCGCGTAAGCCAGTTGATGATGTAGGGTTCTTCGTAAGGAATACGGCAGGCACTTACCGAGTAGTTGTTCGGATGGCTTGTGTACGTGAATATTCTCTTTTCCGACCACTTCCCGTTTTCAAACGATTCACTGCTGATGACGTTTTTCCCTTCCCACTGATAGATCGTATAAGAATCAGGGGCACCAACATATTCTTGCTTGATCAATTGCCCCATGCTGTTGTAAGAGCAATGGATATCTGATTCACCGTTAAAGAGCAGCAGGCCAACCTTGTCCAATGTCAAAACGCAGCCGTCATAGGTCGTCCTGCTTCCGGTCGAACTGATCGTAATGTCATTCCCATTTTGCATGAACGTGAACGAGGTTGATTTAGTAGTCCCATCGGAGAATTGTTCTTTCATGACCTCCTGGTTCAAGCGACCAACGTGGTCATAGGAGAGGCTGTACTGATAGTCTACACTGGCACTTCCTTTCGCTGAGAAGATTGTCGCGTCGACTTCCGAGATGAAGTGCTGGTCTTGCGCGTGGCGAGTGTCGTCAGTCCTATCTTTGGAACAACCGAAAAATAAATAGGCTGCCATTGCTAGACAACCAATAACTGCGAGCGGATGAAAGTCAGTAATTTGCATAGTGCTATTATTCATATTTCAAAGATATTGAAAAATGTTTGGAAACAAAAAACTGTGAGGAGGTGCCCAGATGCATCATGCGTCTATTCCTGCCTGCCGAAACCTGCCACTGCTGATTCGGGCCTGCCGCCAGAGGTCGGGGCAGCGTTGTCCGAACGATACGCGTACATTCAGCCACACAGGAGGCTGTTTTCGTGGCCGAGTGTACGGCTGTGCAGTGATGTTGGCCGGGGATTCTTCGAAAGGGAATTTCTTTCGCCGGATTGGGTCGGGGAGCCGGAAATATTCGTATCTTTGCGGTGCAAGCTCGATGAGTTTGGAATGCATCCAGAACACAGCGATGTGTACCAACCGAGTCGGACGGGCCGGAGGGCCCCCCGATCACGGTGGTTTGCCGAAAGGCAGATGCGGGCAGATGCCAAAAAATGCTCACTCACAGACTCCCTGACAGTGCTTCGCTGCGGGGGTTTTTTGTACACGGCGGTGTTTGGTGCAATTCCCTTCTCGGGTAGGCTTGGATGAATATATTCAAAAACACCAAACGTCATGCATCTGTACAACACGCTCATTCTCCACGTTCCGCACGCGTCGGCGGACTTTTCCTTCGCCGGTCTGAACGCGACGGACCTTCGCGGCCGGAGCTTCCTTCGTCAGGCGACTCCGCTCATCGACTGGTACACGGACGAACTCTTCGTCCCGGCAACTCCTTCGGAGCAGATCGTCCCGGTGGTCTTCGACACCTGCAGGACCCTTGTCGATGTCGAGCGGCTCAGCCACGATCCCCTCGAGGCGGAAAAGCTCGGCATCACTTCCTCCCGGTTCCTCCTAACCTCCCGCGGGTATCTCGACCCCCGCGGAACCGAGGAAAGCGACAGCCGCTATCTGCAGAAATATCTGGACCACCAGTACCGGCTTGCCAGCCTCACCATCCGGCACCACTGCTCCCTGCTCCTCGATTGCCACAGCTTCAGCAGCGGTCCCACCGTCCTGCAGCCGGACATGATGAAGGCCCGCGGGGTGGACATCGACCTGGGTTTCAACGAGGATTTCACGCGACCGGATGACCACACCCTGTTTCTTGTCGAAGAATATTTTCTCGAACGGGGCTACCGCGTCTCGTTCAACACCCCGTTTCCCTGCTCCAAGACCATCGACACCCCGGCGCACTACAAGTCGCTGATGATCGCAGTCAACAAGCGGCTCTACATGCACGAAACCACCCTGGAAAAGCGCGAGAACTTTACCAAGCTGGTCGGCGACATCCAGTCCCTGTACGCCGAACTGCTGGGGATGTAGTGAAAGATATCGGAAATCAGTTTGACGGCAGGTAAAGATGTGTTAGATCGTATCGAATCCGATGGATTTCAGGAAGTTGTAGGTGCTGTCGTAGAATTCAGGCAGGCGGGTCTCGTCTTCGGGATCTCCCCAGGGAACCAGGAGCACCATGCCTTGCCGGGCACGGGTCAGCAGGACGCGGTAGGCGTTGAGCTGGTATGAACGGTTCTCCGGCTGTCGGTTGTGCTGCCACCGGTTGCGGGAGAAATAGTAGTAATCCCATTCGCCGTCACAATAGCGCAGATCACCGTCCCAGGCCACGCAGGTCCAGTCGAGCTCGAGTCCCTGAATATCGAATTCTGTCGCGACATCTTCCAGAAAGAAAGACGATTTGAGATCTTTCTTGTCCTCCAGGAACCAATGCTCCACATCGCATTTCCGTTTCACATCAATCGCCAGGGGGCGCAAGCGTTCCGCGCGGGAGGAGACGATCAACCCGTATCGTTCGGTACCACGCGCCTTGTTGCGTAACCATCGCTTCGCAGCCGCCACATCCCGCGTGAGAACGATTGGATATTTCTCCCGTATCTCCGAATAGAGTTCCCGAGCCGATTCGATGTGCAATTCCAAGAGGGCATGCACAAATGCTGACATTTTTTCGGCCCGGAATGAGCGCATGGAAGCAGCAAGATGCAGGCTGGTTGCAAAGGTTTTATTGTCATTTGCTTCAAGCAGCTCTTTGACTTTTCCTTCGGCATATTCTTTCTCTTCCAGATGGTCGGAGACATAGATGCGCCAGCTCGGGAACGACTCGTTCACGGCACGGATCCATTCTCCGATACCGGCCTCGCCGGTATGGATTTCCTGACCGCCGCCCACCAGGCAGATGATGACAGCCCAGTCCTTCCGTAGGTCGAGGGACCAGATCAGGAACTCCGCTTCGGACAAGGGGAACCCTTTGACTTTGCGTTTATTGCCGAAGCTGCCACCACGAGAGAGCCAGTCCGCCAGTTTCTTGTTGTTCCATGATCGCTGGGCCTCATCGAAGATCGCGATATGTTCGATTTCGGCATAGCCGGATTTCTCTTCAGCAAGTGAGCGATTTTCATCGATCTCGATTTTACCGTCAACGATGGGCGTTTTGACCTTTCCGAGCATCTGTTCGCGGTAGTTGTAAATCTCCTGAATAAACCGGCTCACTTCACGCTTGGCATCACTCGGTTTGCAGCCTTCTCTTTCCGCTTTGTCCTTTGCGAGCGCTGCCGTAAGGACCTTGACCAATGGGCCGTTACCCGATAGATAAACCGCCAGATCTTGCTTGCTCTCATCGCTTCTCTTTGACTGCTCGATTGCCACGTTCAGACCGACCAACGTCTTGCCTGCCCCTGGAACACCCGTGACGAAACAGATGCTCTTGCGGTTATGAATGCGACTGTCTTCGATTACGTCCAGGATGTAATTGGTCGTATTCCGCAATGATTCGCCGGACGCGTCGCTGCGGGTGATCTCTTCGACCGTGTGATTCAGGTAGAGCGCGCTTGCGGCCTCGATGATGGTCGGGGTCGGCTCGTAGCGGCTGATGTCCCATCTGAATATTTCTTCAGGGGTGAACTGCTTCCCGGGTTCGTTAGCGACCGTATTCAGAATGGCTTCGCCGAGCTTGTTCGATCCGACCAAGAGGGGATTGTAAATGGCATCGTCATAGACCGATGAAAAGAGCCGCATCGAATGCGCTTCCGCCTGCATCGCAATCAGAATCGGGACGATGATCCGATGATGACTTTCTTTGTGGAAGTTTTTCAGGTCCAGCGCATAATCCATCACTTGCTCCATGTCTGCCTGAAGGAAAACGTCTGAGCCGGCTTTGAACTCAAGCACGAATATGAGACCGCGCAGCAACAGAACGACATCTACGCGCTTGGCCAGCCGGGGAATGGAATATTCAAAGATGATTTCTCCGAATTCGTCGGAGAAGTGCGTTCCGAGTATGTCCTGCAGCAAGTCGATTTCTTCTTCCCAGGCTTGAACCTGGGGCGGTTCATTGCCGCCTTGCAGCGCAAGCGATTCGAGTATCCGCTTCGGCTCCTTCGAAAGGAAGTCGACGATGGAGTCTTTATAGTAGCAATTCATTTCCAGCTTCAGTCAATCATCATGTAATGATACGACTTATTTCCGGCATTTCAAAGTTCCAAGGGTTGGACTTCCCTAGGAATATTCTACTCTTTGTCAAGGAATCTAGAGCCTTACGCAAAGGGACTCGTAATGTAATCGGCGCCATCAGCTTACCTAAATGAGGCCCTAAGGGGCCTCGGCAATACCATTGCATCTTCATCGCTCATCAAGGCGGCGTTTTCGAGCATTCCGTTTGTCTATTTCTTCGTGGGGAAGAAGTGCGAGGCACTGCTGTGCGAAGAACTGAGCGGCGTGGTTCGCGAGGCGCTGGGCGAAGACCCGGGAAACTTCACATCGCTGAAGTGCTTGTTCGCGGCCATCATGAAACTTTCCTTGCGGAAGTATTTCACGCTGGTCTTCGACGAGTTCCAGAACTTTCGGTACGTCGGTGAAGGCATATTCGCTGATTTTCAAGATGTCTGGGATGAGAACAAGGAGGGGAGCAGGATCAATCTGGTCATCTGCGGCTCCGTCTATTCCAAGATGAAGAAGATCTTCGAGGACAAGGGTGAGCCGCTCTACGGACGTGCGACTGCCCGTTTCAGGATCAAGCCGTTTTCCGCCGAAATGCTCAAGACCATTCTGTCGGACAACTACCCGTCTTACACGAACGAGGACCTGCTGGCCTTGTACATGATCACCGGGGGCGTCGCGAAATATGTCGAACTGCTGATCGAGCAGAAGGCATATTCAAAACAAGCCATGATTGATGCAGTCGTCTCGATGGGATCCTTCTTCCTGGACGAGGGGTGCGAGTTGCTTTCCGATGAATTCGGGCGAGACTACGGGAACTACTTTTCGGTGCTGGCGGCGCTGTACGGGGGAAGGACTTCCAGGGGCGACATGACCAAATATGTCGGTTTCGAAACTGGAGGCTACCTGAATCGGCTGGAGAACGACTACGGCATCGTTTCGAAGGTCCGTCCCTACATGGCCGGGAAAAGATGCGCAATCTGCGGTTCGTGCTGGCGGACAACTTCCTGACATTCTGGTTCCGCTTCATCTACAAGTACCGGAGCGCGGACGAGATCGGCAATATGGAATATGTCCGGGCTAGAATTGCAGAGGACTATGAGACTTTTTCCGGGCATATTCTTGAACGCTATTTCAGGCAGTGCTACCAGGAGACGGGGGCGTACAACCAGGTTACGAACTACTGGGAGAAGGGTAGCACTGGCAGGCGGGGGGAGGACAAAGAGATTGATCTCGTGGTGGTGAACGACAACGCGCGGGAAATCGTGTTCGGGGAGTGCTAACGGAATCCGGAGAAGTTCAACCAGGCGGAACTTGTCGACAAGTCCGCCAAGATCGTCGCACACCACAAAAGGTGGAAGATCGACTATGTCGGCCTTTCGCTCAATGAGATGTGAGTTCGCTTCACCCACTCCCGTCATTCCTATTTTGCCAACGTCAGCAAAATTGGAACGAACATCACCGGCGGCCGATTCACTGGACTCTTTGGCCTTTTGTAAAAATATGTTTGATGCTTTAGACAAGTGAATCAGTCTATTATAAAATTTTACCAATCGGTATTTTACTATTTGGTAAAATTTTTTATATTTGCAAAAAGACATGGCCATGAAGATCCCTTTTGAATACGGAACGATCGCCGAGAATGAGTACTTCATCGATCGGGAAGAGGACAGGAAAGAACTGAAGATGCTTCTGGGAGGGGGCATCAATGTTGCCCTGGTGTCGCCGAGGCGTTGGGGCAAGTCGTCGCTCGTGAAGGCGGCAATGGACGAGCTGGCAAAAGAAGATAAGAAGGTCCGGGTGTGCTATCTGGACGCATATTCCGTTTCATCGGAGGATGACTTCTACAGCAAATTTGCATCGGCAGTCGTCCAGTGTGCCGCCACGAGCCTCGAGAAAAGCATCGCAGACTTCAAGACCTTCGTTCAGTCGGTCGTCCCGAGCGTAAGTCTGAGCATCGATCCCGCCAACTCCATCGACCTGAAGTTGAGTTACAGCCCGATGAAGGAATCGGCGGAGAAGATTCTGGATATTCCCGAACGCATCGCGGAAAGAAAAGGGCTGCACATCATCGTCTGCATCGACGAATTCCAGGAGCTTGCGAAATTCCCGGGATGGAAGAAGATGGAGGGGATCATGCGCTCTGTATGGCAGAACCACCACCGGGCGAACTACTGCCTGTACGGCAGCAAGCGCCACATGATGATGAATATTTTCGGAAATTCCAATGACCCGTTCTATCGTTTCGGGCAGCTGAAAGTCCTCGGAAAGATCGCGAAGGAACATTGGGTTCCATTCGTCACGAAGAGTTTCCGGGATTATGGCAAGCGCATCTCCGATGAAATGGCTGGACGGATCTGTGACACGGTGGAATGTCATTCCTGGTATGTCCAGCAATTCTGCTTCCTGATCTGGACCCATACGGAAAACGAAGTGACGGAAGAACTCTTTTACCGGCAGTTGAAAGCATTGCTCGACACGAATGCCGTGATGTTCATGCAAGACATTGACACCTTGTCAGTTTCGCAACTGTCGTTGCTGAAGGCTGTGGCAGCAGGGGAGAGCAAACTCCATTCCGGGTCGGCTGCGTCAAAGTACAATCTCGGATCGGCAGGGAACATCACGAAAAACAAGCGAATCCTTGTCGAACGGGATGTCCTCGAAAAGACGCCTGATAAGTCACTCCGCTTTGTGGATCCCGTATTCGGACTTTGGTTCCGTCGCGAATTCCTCTAGTAGCGACTTGCAGGGAAAGAATATTCTTTTTGTCTTTGTAACCTCGGTTACTGTAACCGCCGTGCCATTGCCTTGACGCTGGCGGGGATGTCGTACTGTTCGTCCAGTTCCGCCTGGAGCTCTTCGAGGATGTGGCGGCGGAGCCGGGTCTGGGAGCGGGCGAAAGCGCGGTCGAACCGGCGGCGTGCGCGGTAGGCTTCCCAGGCAGCCTGGCCTGCATGGATTTCAGCCTCGACACGCTCCATCGTCGCGTCGAAGTGCGCCTTGTCCAGTTCGCATTCCCAGACCGTGACCACAT
>CABTXO010000073.1 GCA_902488725.1 uncultured Bacteroidales bacterium | reverse complement strand
GTTTGCCTGTGCCGTCTGGGGCGATCCGGGCATCGTGTTCGACGAGACGAAGGGGAGCTACATCAATTACTGGGAGCCTTGGTATCTGGGCTATTATCCTACCCCCTGGAAAAACACGTGGGCGAAGAACGGCTCGCTGAATCCCGACGGGGTCTACCGGCAGCTCCGGCAGGAAGGACATGATCTGCATGAACTCCATGCGCTGATGGCTCCGCGGCCTTTCCTGGTGTCCGGCGGCTTCTCCGACACGCCTGACCGCTGGATCCCGCTCAACCGGACGGTCGAAGTGAACCGTCTGCTCGGCTATGAGCACCGGATCGGCATGACGAATCGTCCTCAGCATGCGCCAAATTCCGAATCCAATGCGGTCATCTACGACTTTTTCGAACATTTCCTCGGGCCGGTGAATTGATAGCGGACGATCGCTTCCAGCCAGCTGCAAGAGGCCATTCTGCCCGCATTTGAAAAACGCAAAATGAGTAAGAGCCTATCACCTTTGCGTTTTCAGAGACAATCTTTGCGGTATTTCAGATTCAAATCGTTTAAAGTTATTCTAATTTTGCGCGTGCGCAAAGTGTGCGGCGCATGCATACGACACAATCATGAACCACCTGCGTAAAACTGATTGTTTTATATGGATGATCAACACATCGCAAGCAGATGCGTGGACCGGATGCTCCCGGCGGGACGAAGTGCATTACGGCAACGGGGACTGGAACACCGGCGAGGCCATCCGGCTGGACATCCTCGGCATCCGGGCCAGCCGCTGGACGGAGCGGATCGTCACGGGGAACTGACCAATTGAACGGGACTGGATGAAGGCCCCTGCACGAAATTATCATTGCTTTTATGGATAACGAAAAAACTTCAGAAGAGAAGAAGATATACTACGTTTCGATCGCGATCCTCGCCGGAATGTTTTTCATCTTCGGATTTATCACCTGGGTGAACTCGATTCTGATTCCCTATTTCAGAATCGCTTGCGAACTCACCCATTTCCAGTCCTATCTGGTCACCTTCGCGTTCTACATCGCGTACCTGGTCATGGCCATCCCGTCGGGGCTCCTGTTGAAGCGCGTCGGGTTCAAGCGGGGCATCATGTATGGCTTCATGATGGCTTCGCTGGGCGCATTTCTCTTCGTGCCTGCGGCCTTCATGCGCCAGTTCCCGATCTTCCTGCTCGGCCTCTTCTCGATCGGGACGGGGCTTGCGATCCTGCAGTCCGCCGCGAACCCCTATGTGACGATCGTCGGTCCGATCGACAGCGCCGCGCGCCGGATCGGCATCATGGGGATCTGCAACAAGCTCGCAGGCATCCTCTCTCCGTTGATTTTCGCCGCCATCATCCTCAAGGCCAGCGACAGCCAGCTGTTCGCCGCCATCGAGTCGGGCAGTCTCGACGTCGTGACGAAAAATGCCATGCTGGACGAGTTGATCCGTCGCACCATCGTGCCGTACGCAGTCCTCGGCATCATCCTGCTTCTCGCCGGCATCGGCATCCGGTACTCGGTCTTGCCTGAGATCAACCCGGACGAAAAGAATGCCCCCAAGGACGTTGCAGCCGCGGCCGACTCCGGGAAAAAGAGCATCTTCGACTTCCCCTTCCTGATCCTCGGCGCCATCGCCATCTTCGCCCACGTGGGCGAGCAGGTGGTCGCGATCGACACGATCATCAACTACGCCAATTCCATGGGCATGGACTTGCTGGAAGCCAAGACCTTCCCGCCTTATGTCCTGGCCGGTACCATGATCGGCTACATCATCGGGATACTGCTGATTCCGAAGTATCTTTCCCAGAAAAAGGCGCTGCTGATCTGTTCCATCCTGGGTTTGCTGCTCTCCTTCGGGGTGATCTTCGCGAATTTCGACGTGTCCCTCTTCGGCCACGACACCAAGGCCTCCATCTTCTTCCTCTGCGCCATCGGTTTCCCGAACGCGATGATCTATGCCGGCATTTGGCCCCTTTCCATCAACGGGCTGGGCGAATTTACCAAGACGGGATCTTCCTTGCTGGTGATGGCCCTCTGCGGCAACGCCATCATGCCGTTGATCTACAGTTCCCTCTCCAAGTCCATCGGTCACCAGGCCGCCTACTGGGTGCTGGTGCCCTGCTTCCTGTACCTCATCTTCTTTGCGACCGTCGGTCACAAAATCACCTCGTGGAAAAGAGTAAAAGCGTAAGAATATGAATAGATTGACTATTACGAACGGGAAACTCGTCCTCCCCGAAGGGATCGTACAGGGCAAGGCACTTGTCTGCGAAGACGGCAAGATCAAGCGGATCGTGCCGGAGACCGGACTTCCGCAGCCCGAAGCGGGCGAAACCCGGATCGATGCCGGCGGGAACTATGTCTCCCCGGGATTCATCGACATGCATATTCATGGCGGCGGAGGCCATGACTTCATGGACGGGACCGTCGAAGCCTATCTTGGCGTCGCCCGCACCCATGCGAAATACGGTACCACTGCGATGGTGCCCACCACCTTGACCTGTTCGGACGAGGAGTTGCTGCACACCTTCGAGGTCTACAAGGAAGCGAAATCGCTGAACCGGGACGGCGCCCGATTCCTGGGCATCCACCTGGAAGGCCCCTACTTCTCGGCGAAGCAGGCCGGTGCCCAGGACCCCAGGTACCTGAAAAAGCCTGTTCCCGAGCACTACAACGCCATCTTCGCGGCCACGGACGACATCATCCGCTGGAGCGTGGCGCCGGAAATAGAAGGAGCCGTCAAATTCGGGACGGTCCTGAAGAAGAAAGGAATACTGGCATCCATCGCCCACACCGACGCCATCTACGAGCAGGCGGTGGAAGCCCACGATGCGGGCTATTCCCACATGACCCACCTCTATTCGGCGATGTCCTCCGTGACCCGCCGGAACGCCTACCGCTATGCCGGGGTTCTTGAAGCAGCCTACTTGATCGACGACTTCACGGTCGAGATCATCGCGGACGGGATCCATCTTCCGAAACCGCTGTTGCAGTTCGTCTACAAGTTCAAGGGTCCCGAGATGACCGCCCTGTGCACGGATTCCATGCGCGGCGCGGGCATGCCGGACGGGGAATATTGTCTCGGCAGCCTGGAGAACGGACAGAAGGTCGTTGTCGAAGACGGGGTGGCCAAGCTGCTAGACCGTTCGGCGTTCGCCGGTAGCGTCGCCACGACCGACCGGCTGGTCCGGACGATGGTCCAGCTTGCAGGAGTCCCGCTGTTCGATGCCGTCAAGATGATGACGGCGACCCCTGCCCGGATCCTGCACGTGGACGATCGGAAGGGGAGCATCGAAAAAGGAAAGGATGCCGACCTCGTCATCTTCGATGCGGACATCAGCGTTCTGGACACGATCATCGGCGGCGACGTCATATTCAGAAAACAGAACGGATAGTTATTCTTCAAGGATTTCAGGACAACTACCGTTTCAGCAAGCTTTTTGCAACTGAAACGATCGCGTAACGAAACGAACAGTCGCTCAATGGTACAGCAAGAGTCCCGATACGATGTGCAGACTTCCCTGTTCTATGGAAGCGTGCCCCATGTGATGGGGACCCGGTTCGAGATGGTCCTGATCGACCCGTCTCCGGACAAGGCGGACGGGCTGTGGCGGGAGATTTGCTGTGAACTCGATCGGCTGGGTCGAATGTTCAACCGCTTCGACCCGCAGAGCGAGATCTCTCGGGTGAATGCTGCCGTCTCCGCTACGGGGGAAGCCCCTTTGAGCGAGGAACTGGAGGCCGTGCTTCGGACCTGCGGAGACTATTTCCGGAAGACCCGGGGCATCTTCGACATCACGCTGCAGGACTTCTCCCGCGCAGAGATCCTGCCCGGCCGCGTCCGCACAGGTCAAGCGGGGCTCTCCTTCGACTTCGGCGGCTTTGCGAAAGGCTACGCCCTGTCCAAGGTCCGGAATTCCCTGCTGCGGGAAGGGGTCCGCAGTGCGTTCGTCGATTTCGGCGGAAGTTCGATCCTGTCCGTCGGGCATCATCCCTACGGGGATTGCTGGAAAGTCAGCCTGCCCGATCCGTACAGCGGGAGAATCCTTCACGAATTCGACCTGAAGGACAGCACGCTGTCCACGTCCGGCAACACGGTCGGCTATCACGGCCACATCGTTGATCCCCGTTCCGGCGACAAGAATGAAGAACGAATGCTCTGCTCGGTCACGGGGCCGGATCCCCTGGATGCCGAAGTCCTGAGCACGACCCTCATGGCGGTGCGCGGCCGCCTGCAAGCTGAAATCTTGCGTGAATTCAACAATGTGAAAATCAAGATTTTTCAAATGGAAATATGAAAAAGGAACAAGAAGTTGACCTGAATTTGCGACAGTTCCTCAAGAGCATGGGAATGATGGTCGGGGGAGGGGCCTTGCTGGCCTCCGCACCCTGGCTGTCCTCCTGTACCCCCGAAAAAATTGCCGCCGTCAAAGGCGAAAAGGCGCGGATCGCGCTGATCGGCACGGGATCGAGAGGACAGTACCACATCGACAACCTCAAAAAAATTCCCTTTGCGGAAATTGTCGCGGTCTGCGACAACTACGCACCGGCCCTGCAGAAAGCCATCGAACTCTGCCCCGGGGCACGTGCCTACACGGATTACCGGAAACTCCTGGAAGACAAGGAAGTCGACGGCATCGTGATCGCGACACCCTTGAACTGGCATGCACGGATGGTGCTCGACGGCCTTGCGGCCGGGAAGCACGTGTTCTGCGAAAAGGCGATGGCCCGTACGCTGGACGAGTGCCGGTCGATCTATGATGCCTATCAGCACACGGATCGCGCCCTGTATTTCTGCATGCAGCGGATGTTCGACGAGAAGTACACGAAGGGGATGGAGATGATCCACTCCGGCCTGATCGGCGATGTGGTCGGGATGCGCTGCCACTGGTTCCGCAACGCGGACTGGCGGCGTCCGGTGCCTTCCCCCGAACTGGAACGGAAGATCAACTGGCGCCTGTACCGGGAAAGCTCCGGAGGCCTCATGACGGAACTGGCCTGCCATCAGCTGGAGGTCTGCAACTGGGCGACCCACAAGATGCCGGTCGAAGTGATGGGAATGGGCGACATCGTCTACTGGAAGGACGGGCGCGAAGTCTACGACAGCGTCAACGTCATCTACCGTTGCTCCGACGGCCGCAAGATCACCTACGAATCGCTGATTTCCAACAAGTACAACGGGATGGAAGACGAAATCCTGGGCAGCAAGGGCACGATGCACCTGGCCCGCGGCCTGTACTATCTGGAAGAGGACCACTCGGTTTCCGGCATCCGGCAGCTCATCACCCAGGTGAAGGACAAGGCGTTCGCCTCTATCCCTTCCGCCGGACCCTCCTGGCGTCCCGAAACGAAAAGCGAGTACATCCCGCATGCGATCATCGACGGAACGATCCACGTGAACGGGGGACAGAACATGACCGGTGTCGATCATGATGGATCCGACGTGATCCTGTCCGCTTTCTGCCAGTCCTGCATCTCCGGCGAAAAGGCCGTGAATGTCGTCGAGGAGGCCTATTGCTCGACAGTGCTCTGTCTGCTCGGCAATCAAGCGATGGATGAAAACCGGATCGTGACCTTCCCGGATGAATACAAGATTCCGTACATGAATTTTTAAGGAGGAACGAGATGAAAGAGATCGTGATCACTACCATCAAGCTGAAGAAGGAGCTGTTGATCTTTCTGGGGTGTTTCGCAGCCGGATTCCTGACCAATGTCGGCGCCATCATCGGCTACGGCCGTCCCTGGGTCGAACTGTTCTCCCAGATCGGCTATGTCGTGGCCGTCAGTGTCGTACTGTACGTCCTGCTGCTCTTCCTGCGCGGACTGGTGGCCCTTGTCCGCATGTTTTTCCATAGGCACAATTAATTTTCAATGATATGAGTACCAGAAGAGATTTTATCAAGGAAACGGTGGCGGGTGTCGCTGCTTTTTCCGTCGGAAGCGTGCTGCCGGGTTTCTCCGCCCGCAGCTATGGACGCATCAGCGGTGCGAACGACCGCATCCGCATCGGTGTCATCGGTGTCAATTCCCGTGGATTGGCCCTTGCAAAGGGCTATGCCCAACTACCGGATTGCGATGTGAAGTACATCTGCGATGTGGACGCCCATGCATTGGAGAAGTGCTGCGGCGAAGTCGCCAAAATTTCCGGGACGACCCCGAAGGGGTTCCGGGATCTGCGCGACATGCTGCAGGCACCGGATTTCGATGCCGTCGTGATCGCCACGCCGGACCACTGGCATGCCCCTGCCGCCATCCTGGCGATGAAGGCCGGAAAGCATGTCTATCTGGAAAAGCCGACGAGCCATTCTCCCGCGGAGAATGAACTGCTCATCAAAGCGGCCGCCAAGTACAACCGGGTCGTGCAGGCCGGCAACCAGCGCCGTTCCTGGCCGAACGTCATCGAGGCCATCGAGGCCGTCCGGTCCGGCGAGATCGGCACGGTCCGCTACGCCAAATCCTGGTACATGAACAACCGTCCCTCCATCGGCACCGGGAAGGTGGTCCCCGTTCCGGACCACATCGACTGGGATCTCTGGCAGGGGCCGGCCCCGCGCGTGAAGGAATTCCACGACAACTACATCCACTACAACTGGCACTGGTTCTGGAGATGGGGAACCGGAGAGGCCCTGAACAACGGCACGCACTTCGTGGACATCGTCCGCTGGGGGCTTGGCGTTGACTATCCTACCGCCGTCGCCTCGGTCGGCGGGCGTTACCGCTTCCAGGACGACTGGGAGACACCGGACTCCCAGATGATCACCTTCCAGTTCGGCGACAGGGCCTCCGGTTCCTGGGAAGGCCGCAGCTGCAATTCCGTGCCCGTGGACGGCTATCCCACCGGCGTCGCATTCTACGGCGACAAGGGAGCCCTGTTCCTCGGGGGCGGCAATGAATACAAGATCGTGGACATGAAGGGCAAGGAGGTGAAACGGGTCACGAGCACGATGACCTTCGCCGCCAATGACCTGAAGAATCCCTCCAAGTCGCTGGACGCCATCCATTTCCGCAACTGGTTCGACGGTATCCGTGAAGGCAGGCGTCTCAACTCCGGAATCGTGGAAGCCTGCATCAGCACCCAGCTCGTCCAGCTCGGCAACATCGCCCAGCGCGTCGGGCGCAGCCTGAAAGTGGACCCCGACACCGGCCGGATCCTCGGCGACCGCGGCGCCAACAAGCTCTGGTCCCGCGACTACGAAAAAGGCTGGGAACCCAAGCTGTAAGCGTCAGAGCGCGATCCGGTTTCTGCCGGAGGCGAGTGACCGGGACTGGCCCGACCGCGTTGCACTTCTATTTTGAATCTACATTTGAAAAATATTCAAGATTTTTTTGGTGGTTCAGAAAAAGTTTGTACCTTTGCAATCCCATCCGGTTGCCGGATGGGATTTTTTAGGGAGATCATTGAAAAGGCTGAAGGAAGTACAAGCAAGTACCGAGAAATTGTAAACGAGAGCGTTGATTTCTTATCGAAACGAAGGATGCCGGG
>CABTXO010000072.1 GCA_902488725.1 uncultured Bacteroidales bacterium | reverse complement strand
GTGTGCCAAGCCTTGTCGGAGCCCCAGTATTTGAGGCCGGGATTGCCCGCCACCCCGCCGTAGCGGAAGATGTACATGTTGAAGTAATCCTTTCCGACCCCGCGAAGATATTCCGTCGGCCCGCTGCCGGCACCACCGAGCCCCCACGCATCGGGGTTGGCGGTGTATGTATAGTCATTCCCCTCGGGAATGCTGGTCAGCACGGTGTTGTAATGTGTCCCGTTGAGGGAGAACAGCACGTCCCAGTCTTCCGTGTGGACGGGCTGCCAATTGATTTCAAACTCGACCCCGCGGCTGCGGATGCCCGCCGTGTTCTGATCCAAAGACTGCTGCCCTGCGGCGAGCATCGAAGCGTTCTTTCCCCAGATCGCATTGACGGTGTGCTTGTTGAAATAGTCGAACGTAGCGGTGACTTTCCCGCCGAAGAGGGACATGTCGATACCGGCATCCGTGGTGTGGACGTTCTCCCAGGTCAGCGCGTCATTCACCCACCTGCCTTTGGTCAGGGAGACGGTTTGCGGATAATTGTTCTGGGCCGCCGTCCAATTGCTTCCGCCATAGGACCAGCGCTGATAGCCGGAATAGTAGTCGATGCCGTTCTGGTTGCCGATGACACCGTAACTGGCGCGGACCTTCAGGTTGTCGAGCCACTTCTTCGTGCCTTCCATCCACGATTCGGACGAAATGCGCCAGCCGCCGCCCACGGACCAGAAGGTTCCCCAGCGGTTCTCCTTGTGCTTGAACTTGGAAGACCCGTCCCGGCGGAGCGAGGCGGAGACATAGTATTTGTTGTCGAAGATGTAATTGGCCCGGCCGAAATAGGACTCCATCGCCAGCTTCTGGAGATTTCCGTTCGCTCCCTGCCCGAAGGTACCGTAGGAGGCAGTCCCCAGGAAGTTCACATAGCCCTTGAAGTCATTCAGCAGGGAATGCGCCGAAGCAAGATACATCTGCTCGAAGTCATACTGGTAGTACTCGTGACCGGCCATCGCATCGACATGGTGCTTGCCGAAGTCCTGGTTGTAGTTCAGCAGCTGCTGGGTGTTCAAGACACCGTAGTCGTTCTTGTTTCGCCGGATGGCGGAACCGAAACTATCCTGGAGCCCGTTCATGGAATGCGCGCTCTCCGTGTTCCAAAAGCGGATCAAGGTCTCGAAGGTCTTGTCGTACGAGAGGTTGGCCTCTGCGGTAAAGTACTTCAGGAACGAGGCCCGGACATAACCTTTCATGGTCATGTCATCGTAGACTTGGGAATATTCCGCCTGGGAGTAATAGAGCGGCAGGTTGTAGTACCACGGCGTGGCGGTGGCGCCGAACGGAGAATAGCTGTTGGCCACGTTGGGATATTTCCGGCCGGGATTCAGATTGACCATCCGCTCCCCGAAGTACTTCGAAGCAGGATCGGTGTTGGTGATGAACTTGCCGTCCGCGTCACGCGCGTACATCTGGTCAAGGGAGGTGCTGGACTGCACCCAGGTGAACACGTTCTGGGTCACATAACCCGGATTGCGTCCCCACCGGGTGGACTGGGACTTCGTCTTGCGGTGCGTATATGCGAAGTTCGCACCGGATTTGAGCCATTTCGTGACCTGCGCATTGACATTCGCGCGGCCCGTGTACCGTTCGAATCCCGACCACGAGATGTAGGAGGGATCCGACAGCATGCCCAGCGACACGTGGTAGTCCACCTTGTCGGTGGAACCGGAAGCGGAGATGTTGTACTCCTGGCGGAACCGGTTGGACACAAGGGCATCGTAGACGGAGCCCTCGCCTTCCCCGTCGTACAGCTGGATGGCGGCCGGATTGATCCTGCCGTCGGGATTGACGAGATAGGCACCCGACATGGTGCCGGAAGCATTCGTGCCGGATCCGGTCGCGGTCACGGTCATGCCCGGAACCTTGTAGGCCATCTTGTTGCCGAGACCGTTGCGGCCGAAGCCGCCGGTGGCATCGCCGGTATAGTCGAACAGATGCCGGGAGGCGAACTCCGCCGCAGCGGCAGCATTGCCGGCGAGCGCGTCGGTATTCTGTCCTTTTCCATAGTAGACATCGTTGTAGATGGACTGCCAGGCGAACTCGTAGATCTCACCCGGATTGCCGTCGCCGATCTTCTTGAACCGGCTGTTGGCTCCGATCGTATTGAAACCTGCCCGGGCTTCGAAAGCGATCTTCATCTTCCCCGGTTTTCCGCTTTTTGTCGTGACAAGCACCACGCCGTTTGCGCCGCGGGATCCGTACAGGGCGGTCGATGCCGCATCCTTGAGGACGGTGATGCTCTCGATGTCATTCCGGTTGATGGAGGACAGCACATTCGTTCCTTCGAGCGCGGGCGTCCCGTCGATGATGATGAGCGCGTTGGAGTTGTTGGCGCTCGCCGTACCGATTCCCCGGATGCGGATTCCGATGTCGAGACCCGGCTGACCGTCGATCGCTGCGGTCTGAAGACCGGCGACCTGTCCCTCCAAAGCACGGGAAACGGAGCCTTGCGCCTGGGAGACAAGACTCTTCTCGCCAATGGTGGAAATGGATCCTGTCAAATCCTTACGTTTCGCCGTGCCGTAGGCGACGACCACGACGTCTTCAAGAAACTCGCTGGACTCGGCCATGACCACATTGAGCACGGAGCGACCGCCGACTGCGATCTCCTGCTCGGTGTAGCCTACCGACGAAAACACGAGGACGGCATCTCCGGACACTTTGAGAGACCAGTTTCCGTCAAGGTCTGTCATGGTTCCGACCGTCGTTCCCTTCACGAGGACTCCGACACCGACCAACGGCTCACCCTTTGCACCGGTCACCTTTCCGGTGACCGTGGTCTGGGCGAAGACCTGCACCCACGATACAAGGAGTGCAAGCAGCAGCATAGTGATACGTTTACTCATAAAAAAACATTCATAAAAGGTTATTGAAACAGGCCAAAATTTCTCGACAGTGCAACACTGTCACGGTTTAAAGCTAAACATTTCCCCACATTTCCGCATGGGTTGTTAAAGGTGGCAAGACTTATTTGAACGTCCGCTCACTTTTTTGACAAAACCACTTTGAATTATGCTCATCCGCGCATCTTTCCATTTCCTATTGATAATTTTATGAAAAACAATGTCCGCACGGGCAGAAAACTACGATGTCAAAAACAGATTCTATTTTATTCAAGGGCACGGCCCTCATTTCGGCCTTGTTCCTTTTCATTTCCTGCAACAAGCCGGGAAAGGAGGGCATCCTCGGCATGCAGCTGGAAGAAAACTTCAAAACGCCGCCACCGGAAGCCCGCCCCCGCGTCTGGTGGCACTGGATGGACGGCAACGTCACAATGGAGGGGATCCGAAAAGACCTCGACTGGATGGAACGTGCCGGAATCGGCGGCTTTCAAAATTTCGATGCCGCTTTTTCGATGCCGCAAGTTGTTGAACACCGTCTGACCTACATGAGTCCGGAATGGAAAGACGCCTTCCGGTTCACCGTTGAACTGGCGGACCGGAAAGGCCTCGAAATGGCGATTGCGGGATCCCCCGGATGGAGCGAAAGCGGCGGTCCCTGGGTTACACCGGAACAGGCCATGAAAAAAATAGTCTGGAGCGAGCGGGACATCCGGGGAGGACAGGTAGTTGAAACTCTTCTGCCGCATCCTCCTTTTCAGACGGGACCTTTCCAGAACATCGAGAAAAAGCACCGTTTCTTGAACGGCCAAGAACTCGTACCGCCCGTTCTATACAAAGACATCGCCGTTCTGGCCATCCGGATGCCGGATTCTTATGAACCGGTGGAGAAACTCCATCCGAAGATCACGTCCAGCAGCGGGAAATTTTCCCTGTCCATGCTGACGGACGGAGATCTCGCCACGGCTGAAAGGCTCTCGTTCGGAAGTCCGGGAAGCCAGGCCTGGATCCAGTACACGTTCAGCAGCCCCCGAAAGATTTTCGCCGTCGATCTGGCGGCGACGGCCATGACCCAAAAATGGTATGCGGGCATCGCACCGGTTCTCGCGGCAAGCGACGACGGTCTGCATTTCCGCAGGATCGCCGAACTTTCGGATGTCGCAGCCGGGATGGTAGCCCTGTCCTTCACCCCCGTTACGGCAACCTGTTTCCGGCTCGTCTGGACCATTCCTGACACCGGAGACGCGACCGGAAACGCGCATCGGGCCGTGGAGACCGGATCCGACATCACAGAGTTCAAACTGTACACGGTCCCGCGGGTCAATTGTTTCGCCGAAAAGGCCGGATTCGGTGTCTCCCGGGTCTTTGCGGACAAGCCAACCCCTGCATGTGGCGAGGCCATCGCGAAGACGGACGTGCTCGACCTGAGCGGGAACATGACGGAAGACGGACGTTTCCGTTGGGATGCCCCGGCCGGGAACTGGAAAATCCTCCGTTTCGGTTTTTCTTTGACCGGACGTGAGAATGTCCCTGCATCTGCTGAAGCGACAGGGCTTGAGGTGGATAAGTTGAGCGCCGAGCATGTGCGGGCGTACTTCAGCCACTATCTCGACATGTACAAGGATGCTTCCGGAGGCCTTTTGGGTCGGCGGGGGCTCCAGTATGTGGTCGCGGACAGTTGGGAGGCCGGATGTCTCAATTGGACCGACAAGCTGTTCGAGGACTTCCGGGAACTGCGGGGGTATGACCTGCGCACCTGGATGCCTGCCTTGGCGGGCTACGTCATCGACTCATCCGAGGATACGGACAAGTTCCTCTTTGACTATCGGAAGACTTTGGGTGAACTCATCGTCCGGAACCACTACGATCTGCTGACAGACCTGCTGGCGGAAAGGGGGATGGGAAGATATTCCGAGTCCCATGAATATGAAAGGGCTTGCGTCTTCGATGGAATGGAGGTCAAGAAACGCGCCGCCGTGCCGATGGGCGCCATGTGGGCCACAGGAAACGCCGGCCGAAGCGGGGCGGACATCCGGGAATCCGCCTCCGTGGCGCACATTTATGGCCAGAAATATGTGGCGGCGGAATCCTTGACGGCAGCCGGAAAGGCCTGGAGTTTCGTTCCGGAGACGCTCAAACCCACGGCGGACTGGGAAATGGCCAACGGCATCAACCGTTTTGTCATCCATACGTCCGTCCACCAACCGCTGGATTCTTTCAGGCCGGGCATCTCCCTGGGACGCTTCGGGCAGTGGTTTACGCGCCATGAGACCTGGGCGGAGAATGCCGCCAGGCCTTGGATGACCTATCTCGCGAGAAGTTGCTACTTGCTGCAGGAGGGGCGGAACATTGCGGACATTCTCTATTTTTACGGCGAAAGTTCCAACATCACGGCGCTCTTCAAAAACCGGCTCCCTCCCGTCCCCGAAGGATACAACTTTGATTTCGTCAATGCCGATGCGCTCCTCCACGCAATCGAATACCGAAGGGGAGGGCTCGTCTCTGCTGCCGGGACGCGGTACCGCTTCATCTACCTGGATCCGGATCACGCCCGGGAAATCACGTTGCCGGTTCTGCGCAGACTTGAATCCCTGGTCAAGGCCGGAGCGGTCGTCGCCGGGAACCGGCCTGTCGCCAGTCCGAGTCTGGAGGATGACCCCGCGGCCTTCGAGACCCTTGCCAATGCGCTCTGGGCCCGCCCGAAAGGGATCAACTCCATCGGGAAAGGCAAGGTGCTCGGAGGAATGACGATGCAGGAAGTCATCCGTACGCTGGGGATCCATCCCGACATGCAATACGTGCGGTCCTCCTCCGGATTGGACATCAGATTCGTACATAGGGAAGAAGGCGAGATGCAGTGGTACTGGCTGCTCAACCGAACCGACACGGCGGGAAATGTCCGGATCCTGCTCCACCACTCCGGATACGAGCCTGAGATCTGGAATGCGGTGACAGGAACCCGCGCCAAGCCTTCTTACAAAATGGAGGGAGAGTACACTTCAATTTCGCTTCACTTCGATCCCTACGATGCCTTGTTCGTCATGTTCCGCAACAAGACCTCGGAGACATCTTACGAAGCACCTGTGCCGCATGTCCGGCAGCTGACTTCCGTGAACGGGTCCTGGAAGGTTGCGTTCGACGGCATGGGGGCGCCCGCACAAACGACATTCCCGTCTCTTGAAGATTGGTCGCGCAGCAGCGACAAGAGCATCCGGTATTATTCGGGAACGGCCACCTACAGGAAAGATCTGCAAATTGAGCCGTCGTGGATGGAAGGCGGGCAGATCTGGCTCGACCTGGGCAACGTCCAGAACATTGCAGAGGTTTTCCTCAACGGAAAGCCTGCCGGCCTCCTCTGGAGGAAGCCATTCCGCTTCAACATTTCAGACAGCGCCGTCCCCGGGAAAAACCTCCTTGAAGTGAAGATAACGAACACATGGGTAAACCGGCTTGTCGGAGATGCCCAGCCGGGAGCGGTACCGTACACGAGAACCATTCGGCAGGAATATCTGCCGGACGATCCGCTCCGGCCGTCCGGACTTCTCGGTCCGGTCCTGCTGGAGAAGGAAGAGTGAACGGAGTCCGCCGGAAGAAAATCGGGACACCGGCAAGCGCAGGCGGCGCATCACCCACAACTTTGCGCCACACCAGTTTGCATATTGTCTATTTTACCGAATAGCAATTTCTTATGCGTCTCTTTGCCATCACGAAATGCAGGTGGGCACCGTCCTTGATGTCTTCGTAGCGGAGGGCGGGGGCGGCGAGCCGCTTCCCGTTCAGGTAGGCCGCCTTGACGTAGACCGCATCCCTGCTCCAGCCCTCGGTCGTGATTTCCAGGGTGCCGCCGCCGGACAGGCGGACCTTCAGGCCGGGCACGCAGGGGGAACCGAGGGAATAGACGTTGCTGCCGGGACAGACGGGGTAGAAGCCCATGCAGTTGAATATGTACCACGCACTCATCTGCCCGCAGTCGTCGTTGCCGCTCAGGGAGCCCGGTTCGGCCCCGTAGAAATGGTCGGCGATGTACCGGACCCAGCGCTGGCACTCCCAGGGCTTTCCCAGCCAGTTGTACAGGTAGGTCACGTGGTGGCAGGGCTCGTTGCCGTGCCAATAGCCGCCGATGCGCCCCCAGATGTCGTGGGCACCGGGAATATTCTCGTCCATCTCGACCAGGAAGAGGCTGTCCAGCCGCTGGGTGAGCCGCTTTTTCCCGGCGACGGCCATGTAGCCCTCGAAGTCGTGCGGCACCGTCCAGGTGTACTGCATCGTGAACCCTTCGGTGATGTCGCCCCAGCCGTGCACGGAGTTGGGTCCCTGGTAGGCGATCGGAGCGAACGGCGTACGCCAGGCCCCATGAGAGTCGCGGCCCCGCATGTAGCCCGTTTCAGGATCGATGAGGTTCCGGTAGTTCTTCGACCGTTTCAGGAAAAATTCATAATCCGCCTGATGCCCCAGGAGTTTGGCCGCCCGGGCGATGCACCAGTCGTCGTAGGCATATTCCAGCGTTTTCGAGACGGACTCCTTCTCCTTGTCGAAAGGCACCCAGCCGAGGGCCGTATATTCCGGAATACAGTCGTAGCGGGGATTGGTGGCGGTGGCTTTCATCGCCTGGAAGGCGCGCTCGTAGTCGAAGCCCTTCACCCCTTTGACCATCATGTCC
>CABTXO010000071.1 GCA_902488725.1 uncultured Bacteroidales bacterium | reverse complement strand
GGCGTTTTTGATTTTATAAAGAAGGCAAAGGCGAGCGGCAAGGTTCGTCATATGGGTTTCAGTTTTCACGATGAGTTCCCGGCTTTCGAAGAGTTGTTTTTGAATATCATAACTAAAGCTTGTAACTGATTCCGATTTCCACTCCGATGCCCGTCCGGAATTTTTCCACTTCCAGCTTCTGCCCTGCATTCGTTTCCTGCAGGAAGACGATCGGACGGTTCAGCAGGTTGATGCCCTTGGCGGTGAGGGAGAAATGCTTCTTCAAGGCATAGGATGCATTGAAGTTGAGGGTATGGACCGTCTGCTGGATCACATCTCCGAGCCCGGCGATGCCGACCGCGTGGATCCGGGGACCCTGGATGTTGTAAGAGAGCACCAAGTTCAGCAGCCTGTCCGCTCCGAAACGGCGGGAATAGACCAGATCCGCATTCCCGAGATAGGGGGAAGCGCCCTGGAGCGGCCGTTCGAGGTTCGTGTAGGCACCGCCTTCCACGAGCTTCACGTCGGTGTACATGTAAGTGGCGTTCACGTTCAGGCGGAAGTCCCGCAGGAACGTCTTGCGGAATTCCACTTCCACCCCGGCCGCCCGGCCGTCCTCCGCATTGCGGAACGAGTGTTGGGTGGAACCCCCGGCCAGCGTCTGTGTCCGCTCGATCGGGGTCTGCAGGAACTTGCAGTAGGCCGTCACGGAGTACATGTCGCCATTCCGGGCGAAGCGCTCATAGCGGAGGTCGAAGTTGTAGTTGTAGCCGTTCTGCAGATCGGCATATCCTCTCACCTGCGCAGCCCCGTAGGATTCCTGGTAGAGGAAGGGTGCCATTTCGATGAAGGAAGGCCGTGTGACGGTCCGCGAGGCGGCGAAGCGGAGACTTCCTGCGCCACCAGGCGCATATTTCAGATTCAGGGCCGGGAAGAAGTCTCCCTTGTCCAGTTCATTGCAGCCCGGGCGGCCGCTGTCGTCGGAATAATTGACCCGTTGCCGGCTGCGCTCGTACCGTACGCCGAGATTCACGAGAAAGCGTCGGAAAGGGAACCAGTCCAGATCGGCGAAGCCGGAATAGATCCGCGTACCGGCATCGTAGCTGTCCTTGGGCTGCTTGACGCGGCTGATCACGATGCTGCCGTTGCGGACATTTTCCACATTCAGGAAGGACCCCGTGTCGAAAATGTCGGAGATCTGCGGCTGCAGCGCATTCAAGTTGTAGTAGAACCGGGTTCCCATGTAGTCACGGGCCTTGTCCTTGACGGCGGCTCCCAGCCGGATGCGGTTGTCTTCCTTCCAGGAATAGACACCGGCGAGCTTGCCGACCCATTCGCTTTCATCGAGGGAGCCGAAGTACCGCATGGTTTCCTGCTGGTTGAGCTTGAACAGATCGATCCGGTCGCCGTAGTGGATATACATCAGCTGCCGGCGGTCCGGCTCCTCGCTGGAGGTCTTGCCCCAGGACAGATCCCACTTCACCTGGATATGGCTGCCGAGGTCATGGGAGCCCTGCAGCTGATGGGTCATCAGCCGGTAGACATGGGCGACATCGTTCAGCCCCGTCAGCTGATGGTCTTCGTAGTCCAAGCCGTTGCGCAGCATGAAGTTGTTGACTGCGTTGCGGGCATAGAAGAAGGAGTAGGTGATGTGGTCCGCCTCCCGGAACTGACAGCCCACGCTGGCGAGTCCGGACACGGAAAGTTTGTTGGAGTAGCTGTCGTAGTTGAAGTTATTGAGTGTGTTTCCGCTGGCTTCCAGGGTGCGTACGGACGCATTGTACATCGCTTCCAGACCGTTGCCGGCATCCACGGACGCCAGGAAGCTCAAGGTTCCGCCTCCCAACCTGACGCGTTTGCCGAAACCGATGTTGCCGCCGAAGCTGGGTAGTGCGGTCCGCTTGTCCACCGCGAAGGTCGAATTGAAAATCCGGTGCGCACGGGCATAGGAATCGAATTCGCTGCGGGTCATGTCCAGGGTACGCTGGTCCATGCGCGGCATCCGGAACATCGACCCGTTTCGGTCCATCTCCAGAAATGTGCGGCCGAGGGTGCTCGTGTTGGCGCCGACCTTGAAGGACAGGTTGAGGAAATCCTTGTCAACCAGTTCCTTGGTCGCGATGTCGATGTGGGCGCCGGAATAGTCCGCGAAGGCGCTGACATCGTAGACCTTGCTGACCGTGATGTTCTGGACGGTGGCCGTCGGGAAAAGATCCAGCGGGATCAGTTTGTTGTCCGGATTGGGAGAAGCGATCGGCAGGCCGTTCAAAGTGGTCGTGCTGTAGCGGTCGCCCAGGCCGCTGACGATCAGCTGCCCGGCGTCTGCGATGGAAATGCCCGTCAGCTTCTTGACCCCCTCCTCCACATTGCTGATCCCCTTCAGACTCATTTCCTTCGCACCGATGGCCTCGATGACGCGGGTCGAGTTCTGCCGTTCCATCTGCAGGATCCGCTCCGATTCCAGATCCTTCTTGCCGGTCACGCGCACTTCGTCCAGGACCTTGTCGTCGGGGTCCAGCGCGATGTTCACCTCCAGATCGCCGGACACCTTCACGGCGATCGTGCGCGTAATGTAAGAGAGGTATGAGACTTCCAGCGTGTAGTTTCCGTCAGGAATATTCTCCAGCGCGTAATGCCCGTTCACGTCCGTGATGGCGGCGTACCGGGTGTTCAGCGCGACCACGGCGGCACCGGTCAGGGTTTCGTTGGATTTGCTGTCGGCAACGCTGCCACGGATGTTTCCGGCACGCAGTCCCGGCAGAGCCGTCAGAAGGAGTATGGGGACGAGAAGGCAAAATTTCATGGCCCGTTTTTTATCGGCCACAAAATTCCCACTTGTATGTTACAGCGCGGTTACAGCCCGGTTAAGATTCGATGACATGGCCGCTCCGCATGGCATTCACGACCGCCAGCACCGTCACGCCCACGTCTGCGAAGACGGCCATCGCCATCGTTGCATGACCGAATGCCGCAAGGCCGAGCACCAGGAACTTGACCAGCAGGGCGAACGCGATGTTCTGTTTCGCGACCCGGAGGGTCTTCCGCGCGATCGCCATTCCCGGCACCATCTTCGACGGCCGGTCGTCCATGAGCACGACATCCGCGGCTTCGATCGCAGCGTCCGACCCCAGTCCTCCCATCGCGATGCCCACGTCTGCCCGCGCAAGCACGGGCGCATCGTTGATGCCGTCCCCTACAAAAGCCAGCTTCGAAGCCGCGGGCATATTCAGCAGCAGATCTTCCACCGCCGCAAGTTTGTCCGCGGGCAGCAGTCCGGCATGGAAGGAGTCGACCCCGACGGCGCGCGCAACAGCGGCAGCCGTTTCCTCCCGGTCTCCTGTCAGCATCACCGTCCGGGTCACGCCGGCCCGCCGCAAGGCGTCAACGGCCTCCCGCGCATCCGGTTTCAGCTGGTCCGAAATGACGATGTGACCGGCATATTTCCCCTCCACGCAGACATGGAGGACCGTTCCTTCCCGGCTGCAGGGCTTCCATGCCGCCCCGGCAGCCTCCATCAACCGCTGGTTTCCGACACAGACTTGCCTGCCGTTGACCAGCGCCTTCACCCCCTGTCCTGCGATCTCTTCCACCGCCTCCACGCGGCAGCCGTCCGATTCCTCCGGATAGGCATTTCGCAGGGCCGCCGCGACCGGATGGATGGAATACCGTTCCACGTGGGCGGCCAGGTGGAGCAGCTGCCGCGCATCCAGTTTTTGCGGATGGACGGCCGTGACGGAGAAAATGCCCTTGGTCAGGGTACCCGTCTTGTCGAAGACCACGGTCCGGACCTTGGCTAAAGCCTCCAGAGCATCGGCTCCTTTCACGAGAATCCCCTTTCGGGAGGCTCCGCCGATCCCTCCGAAGAACGCCAGAGGTACGGAGATGACCAGCGCGCAGGGACAGGAGACGATCAGAAAGGTCAATGCGCGGTACAGCCAGACCGGGAAGTCCGCCGCAAATCGGCCGGACAAGAGGGGCGGAAGCAGGGCCAGCACTACGGCGGCCGACACGACGAACGGGGTGTATATCCTCGCGAACCGGGTGATGAAGCGCTCGCTCCGGGACTTGTGTTCCCCGGCATGCTCCACCAGTTCCAGAATTTTGGAAGCAGTGGATTCCCCGAACGGCTTCGTGACCCGCATCCGGATCATGCCGGACAGGTTGACGCAGCCTGAATATACCGGATCCCCGCAGACCGCCTCGCGCGGCAGGCTCTCCCCGGTCAGGGCGACTGTGTCGAGACTAGTCTCCCCCGACACGACCACCCCGTCCATCGGCACTTTTTCCCCGGGTTTCACCACCAGAATCTCTCCGACCTGCACTTCCTTCGGATCGACCGTCTCCACCCGGCCGTCCCGTTCCCGGTTCGCCGCGTCGGGCCGGATTTCCATCAGTTGCGCGATCGACTTCCTGCTGCGGCCCGCACCGATTTCCTCGAAGAGTTCCCCTATCTGGTAGAAGATCATGACGAACACGGCTTCCGGGAACTGGTGCGGAGTGTCGGGCAGAAAGCCGATCCCCAGCGCCCCCAGGGTCGCGACGCTCATCAGGAAATCCTCGTCCAGCAGGTCCCCATGCACGATTTTTTCAGCGGCTTCCGCCAGCACGCCGCCCCCTGCGAGCAGGTATGGAGCCAGATAGAGGGGCAGCAGCTGCCAGGCCGTCCAGGCATTGTTCCGCTCCGCCAGCATGGCAACTGCAAGCAATGCGGCCGCCAGCAGGATGCGGATCACTTTGTAGATAAGGCTCTTTTCCATATTCCGTCACCTTTTCGATCTTTTGCAAAGATAACAGATCTCCGGCACCTGTGAAATCACAAGGTGTAAGGAGAATTGAGCGGAATATACCCTTTTCAAATGACCGGCACCACGGGAATCTTGAAGGTCTGTCCGTCTTTGAGTTTGATGACGAGGTAGGTCGTCCCGTTCTCGGTCTTGGTCGTCACGGACGAGAAGATGTTCGCGTCGGAGGTGCCGTCGGAGCCGTTGACTCCGGGAGCCCCGGTGTCGCCCTTGGGGCCCTGCGCGGAGACGCCAAGCGAGGTCCAGGTCCTGCCGCTGTCGTAGGACACTTCCCAGTACAGCGTCGTGGGGTTGATGCGGATCTGCGGGGTCACCCCGTCCCGGCCCGCGGGGCCCTGGCCGGACTTTCCATCCTTGCCGTCGGCTCCGGACGCTCCGGTGTCGCCCTTGGGCCCGGTGCAGGGGACCATGTTCCCCTTCCCGTCCTTCATCGGCTGCCCGTTCACGGCCCAGTAGTAAGTGCCTTCGACCGCCACGACCCCGACGACGGGCGTGGTTCCGTCCTTCCCGTCCCTGCCGCTGTTCACGGTGACGGAGGCTCCGTCGGAGAACAGGATGGTGTAGCCGATCACCTTGTCGCCCTCCTTGACCGGGGCGTAGTTTTTCACGTAGACGTTCGACTGGATCTTTTCCAGGATGGACTTCAGGGAGGCGATGTCCGCATTCATGGTCGCCGCCAGCGCCTCGAGGGCCTTGATGCGGGTCTCGTGGTCCTTGATCTGCCGGTCGTGGCGGTTGATCTCGGTCCAGATTTCGCTGTCGTCGAATTTTTGGCAGGACTGCGTTCCCGCGAGAACGGCCGCGGCGGCCGCCGCGGTGATGACGATGTGGATGAATTTCTTCATGGTGCGAAATTTTTCAGTTGTCATGGTTTGTGATTCAAAGATAATGGTTTTCAATGGATTTTGAGTGAATTTCTTTCACTTTCGGGTTCCCTGCGTGGGGGAAGGGATATATAAAGCGGGACAAGGGAAAACCGGCGTCAGATGGATGCCATCTCCTTCCCGAGGTTCCGTATGGTTCCCGGGAGTATCGGCGGAACTTGCCCCTCCGCGGGACTCAGATGCCGCATGATGTGAGCCAGAGAGAGAAAAACTTATCGTACACTTCATATACGCCTTTATTGAAGGTGATTATCTGTCTTTCGACAAGGGCCTTCGCGGCCGTCTGCACCGTGCTCGGGCTTGGGAGCGAATGTTTCTTGACGAAACTTCCGCTTGTGATTGCTTCGGCCCTGCCCTCCCGGTTGATCGCCAGGAGAAGTTCCTTCTGCCTTGATGACAGTTGATACAGGAGATCCATGTAAATGGCTCCGTTGCCTTTCACTATTTCGCTTACCGCATACTCGACCATTGGCGGATTGCAGACCTCACCGGGTGCGGTGTCGGAATACAGCCGGTTCATCACCTTCTGCATGAACCACGTAACTCCTTCGAATTTGTCGTATACCAGTTTCGGAACGGCGGCGTCGAGCCTTTTTCCCGAGTCCCTGAAAAGTCTTTCCGCGAATGCCGCATATGTTTCGCAGGGAATGGGTTCCAGCGACAGGAAGGATGCGGAAGAATAGAACGGTCTTGAAGGGGCGAGGAACATTTCTGACAGGAGATGGCGTGACGAACCGGAGAATATCCAGGTGGAATTTTTGGAACTTTGAATGTATGTGCGCAGCACGGCCTCGACGTTTTTCTCGGGATAACAGGTCACCTGTTGGAATTCATCCATCGCGATCAGCAGGCGTCTGTCCGACTCCTCGATGTAGCTGAAAATCTGTTCCAGCGTGTATTCCGGAGAACTGGGCCGGACCGTCTCGATGCTGAAATCGGCATTCCCCATGGGGTCGAGCGAAACCGTTGGACGGAGCGTGGACACCGCCCTTATGAATTTGGCGGCGGCACGTTGTCCTGACGGCATCAACCGGGACAGCATGGCCTTCCCCATCGTCATCACCATGTCGGACAAGTCGGACGTCGGGAGAATGTCAATGATGAACGTGAGGTATTCCTTTCCGATTCCGTCCTGCCCGAAACAGTGATGCAGAAGCCCGGTCTTCCCCATGCGCCTGGGAGACATGAGGACCACGTTGTTTCCGTTCCTGACGAGACGGGTCAGTTCCGATGTCTCCTTCTGTCTGTCGCAGAAATATTCCGGTCCTTCATAGCCGGACGTGATGAATGGATTCCTTCTCATGGTCGCTGCTTTTTGCAAATATACCCACAATAATCATGATACGCAAATTGCATTATTGTTTTTAAATAATGCAAAAAAAATGAACGCTTGTATCAATAGTTGATATATCAAGAAGTGTAATGGCGGTCCCCCGTCCGGGAGTCCGGGCGGGAGACGGATGATTCAAGGATTGGAGATTCTTTCTCGTTGTGATTCTGGACCGTCACCACGCTGAGTTCCTCGGCCAGGCTCCGGAGTCCTCTGGCGATCTTGTCCGCCTGTTCCTTTCTCGGCTTGCTGATGCCGCGGCGTAGTGGGCCGGCTGCTTCTGGTTGATTCCCGTGATGGTCTGGAGCGCGGAGAAGGAAAAGATGCCTCTGTAGAACTCCGGGAGGGACTGCACGTTGAACCTGTACACGATGCAAAATCTGGCGGCAATCTTTTTGAATTACGTATCACGTATTTCAAAAATATTGCTACCTTTGCGTAAAAGTGCGCAAAAGGATGCGGAATATGACAGAAAAGAAAGACAGACGGGGGGGCCGTCGCCCGGGCGCCGGAAGGCCGAAGGGTGACGGCCGGACGGTTTCTTTCCGGTGTCCCCACGGGATGGCGGAGAAGCTGAAGAAGGTCGGCG
>CABTXO010000070.1 GCA_902488725.1 uncultured Bacteroidales bacterium | reverse complement strand
TCCAGTACCAGCACAGCTACTTCCAGTTCCTCACGTCCGGTCTCCTGAGCCTGGTCCTCTGCGCTTACGCCTTCACCCTCCCGAACGTCCCGGTCAACAAGACAAGCGGCAGCAGCTTCATGGAAGCCACCGGACTGAAGGCATTCACCCTGTTCCGGAATTCCCAGATGGCTATTTTCTTCATCTTCTCGATGCTCCTCGGGGCTGCCCTGCAGGTGACGAACGGCTACGCCAACACCTTCATCTCCTCCTTTGCCAGCCAGCCCGCCTTCGCGGACGCATGGGGGGCGAAAAACGCCAACGCCCTGATCTCGCTGAGCCAGATCTCGGAGACGCTCTGCATCCTGCTCATCCCCTTCTTCATGAAGAAATTCGGTATCAAGAAAGTGATGCTGATCGCCATGTTCGCCTGGGTGCTGCGCTTCGCTTTCTTCGGACTGGGCAATCCCGGCAGCGGTGTCTGGCTGTTCGTGCTCTCCTGCATCGTCTACGGCGTGGCCTTCGACTTCTTCAACATTTCCGGATCGCTCTACGTGAACCGGAAGACCACGGAGGACATCCGCTCCAGCGCGCAGGGACTTTTCATGCTGATGACCAACGGCCTGGGCTCCTCGATCGGGACCTGGGTCGCCGGAAAGGTGGTGAACCACTATGTCTACAACGCCGCGGAGCCGGACTGGGCATCCGCCTGGTATGTCTTCGCTGGGTATGCCCTCGTGGTGGCCGTCCTGTTCATCTTCCTGTTCCGGGACCCCGGCAAGGACACGCCTTCCATGGATCCGGACGTCAACCCGGAGGCGGAAGACCCTACCGCCGCCTGACGCGGTCAAGGAATCTTCTCCAGCTTGAATATCCGGCTCGACGTCATGCAGAACTTGATGTCGTAGCAGCGGTATTCATGGTGGCTCCGTACCTTGTGGTAGCCGGTCGAGCAGTTGAAATCATATCCCAGCTGCACCAGATCCGGCAGATCGATCGATCGGATGCCTGCGTCCAGCAAGGCCTCCAGGATGCCGTGGTTGTTGTCCAGCTCCCGGATGACCCGTTGCCGGACCGCCTTGAAGCGGCCCCCGTTGCTGTAGTGATAGCGGCTTTTGCATGTGACGCTGCAGAATTTCATGTCGCTGCGTCCGGACGGAAGCACTTTTCCGCATGCCAGGCATCTTCCCCTTCGTTTCTCCTTCCCCTCCATATTCCGAATCTCTTCAGGCCGAAGTTGGGAAAATTCCCGCGCAATTCATAGGGCCTTCAAAAAATCTCGCGACATATTCAGCTTTCCTCCGGAACAGGCAGCCCGAAAGAAAAATATGCGCACCGAAAGAAAATCATGCAGGCGGAAGAAACGGGAAGCGATTGTGCAAAAAATCTTTCAGCGGCCGGAAAGATTTGGCGATTTCCGGAATATTCGGAAAAAGTTCAGGAATATTCCTGCAGGCGCCGTCCCGGTTCGCGAATGATTTCCTTACTTTGCTGGCAACAAAAACCATGTACTTGAATTATGGAACAACTGAACAAACTGGAAATCCGCGGGAATGTCGGCAACGCCAACATTCTCCAGGTCGGGGAAAGGAGAGTCATCCACTTCTCCGTGGCAACCAATTTCGCGTACAAAGGCCGGAACGGAGAACCGGTCATCGAGACGACCTGGCACAACGTGACCGCCTGGGAAGGGAAGTCGATGCCGAACTTCGACAGCATCCGGACCGGGACACCGGTCTATGTCAAAGGGCGGCTCCGCTCCCAAAAGTACCAGGCCAGCGACGGGAGCGAACGCACCAGCATGGACGTGATCGCCAACACCGTGGAACTGGTGAACGAAAATGTCGCCGTCCCGTACGGTTATTGATCGAGGAGGCCCCGGGGCGGGTGCGGTACGGACGGAGGGATGAAAGCACCCCGGGACCTCCGTTTTACTTGAAGCGTTGCTTCATGTAAAATAACCACGAATGAGACTCTTGTCTGATAATACGTTACCATCCATAAAATCAATGCTGTTTTCATTAAAATTTTTAAAAATAATTTGGATTTAAGGGAAATAGTTGTACCTTTGGAGAACTTTCAGCAGGATGGCAAAGGCTGAAGGGCGCTGAAACGGAAACCCTTGTTCTCTTTCAAGGCCGCCAGGCAGCAGAAATGCCGGATGTGCCTCCAGGCGCTCCCCCTCCAGAACTCCTTACCATCGGCGGAAAGTTCCAACATCCATTTTCAGGATTGTCTGAGTGGCAGGCCGGAACGCAATTTCAGCCTGCCACTTCCTTTTTCCCGGGTCACTCCCTTTCAGGACATGCAGACAATGGACGAGTACGCAACCGGCTTCTGACGGCAGCGGAAGAAAAGTCCTTTGATCAGCAATGACGAGCGGCTGTGGCGCGCACGACACACAACAGAAAGATCTCAGCTGAGGCGTCTGCCGTGGCAGTTCCGGTAGAGGAGGCCGCTGCCGCAGGGGCAGGGGGCGTCGGCGGGAGCGGGCGGAACGAAAAGCCCCAGGAGCGGATTCTTGTCGACCAGTTCCCGGATGGGATCTTCTTCAGATTGAAGAATCACCTTGAGGTAGTTCACTTCGTCGGGAGAATGTCCGCGCAGCAGCCATTTCGGCAAGCTGTTCGCGAAGGCCGCCACCTTCTGCATGCACGCATTGAAGTACGCAAAAGATGCGATCTCGTCCTGCTTGCGGGCGACGGAGGCGAACACGGCCTCGGTCGAATCTTCCTCCTTCGCATGCTGTGAATTCATCCAAATGTCGTGCACCTCCCGGAGCAGGCCGTCTCCTTCGTAGCCCAGTTCCTGCAGCATGGCAACCAGTTCCTTCCCTTGCGGTGTGTCGAGCCCGAACACAAAGTAGGGAGCGTCCTTCCCCGCTTGCAGGGCCTCTGCCGGCAGGAAAGACCGGTCCTCGGACACTTCGGCATATTCCTTCCGCCCTTTCAGGATCTCTTCCGGCTCGAAGATGGACGGGGCGGAAAGATACCGGCCCGTCCCGAAGTCGAAACGACAGATGTTCATCACGGGACCGTCGTAGAGTTCGTCCATGAAAGTCCGCTCGTCCAGACGCGGATCGAATTGCTGATACGCGAGCATCCAGTGGATAAAGTCCCGGACGCTCATCACCCCGTACAGATTCAAGTACCCCAGGGCAGCCCGCTCCCGGTCGAACCGACCGGAAGTCGTCCGTTCCTCCAGCACTTCCGCGATGTGGGGCGCCACGATATCATACAGTTCCGGCCCGATCCAGAGTCTCCGGAAATTCGCATCCGAAACATCGGAGTGCACCAGTTGCACGGTCTCCAGCACGGAAGGATAGTCGGGATATTCGAGACAGAGGGAATTCCCGGGCCCCATGTCGACCAACCGCTGCAACAAGCGGAGATCCCGTTCCAGCATCCGGTGCAGCCATTCCCGCGGCTTTCCGATCAGGTAGGCCCCGAGCCGCTCCACGAATTCCCGCTTGCGCAGGCGCGCCGGAATCCCGGCCCCGAAGAAATGCATGATGTCTTCGAGCTCCACCCGGTGGAACCTGTCAAGCGTCTTGAATATGATCCCCTGCTCCTGCTTCATCTTGATCGGGAGGTGTTGCTGAAATGTATGAATAATGATTTGTGGAGCATAGGAGAATCGAACTCCTGACCTTTTGAATGCCATTCAAACGCTCTACCAACTGAGCTAATACCCCATCGGGATTGCAAAGATAGCAAATATTTTGAATCTGCAACCCCTTTTTCAAAAGAATCCTCAAATGTTGTTGCGTTTGTCGCAATAACGGAGTTTGTAGGGACGGCGGTACTCGTACCAGTACAGCCGGTGGGCGGCCGCTTCGCGGTCTCCTTCGAAACTGAGCGTGGCGGGGTTCCAGCGGACCGGCCGGCCGAGCTCGCGGGCGATGTTGAACAGGCAGCAGAGCGTGTTGGTGCTGGTGCCGTACTCGACCGGAGCGATGGGATCCACGTGCGCACGGACAGCATCCAGGAAGTTCTGCATGTGCGGAGCGCTCACCTCGTACTGGCCGGCCTTGACTTCTTTTTCTTCCTTCTTCAGGATGGACTTGTCAGATGCCTCGATGTAGCCGCGGGCCACCTTGAGCCACCCTTTGTCCCCGATGAACTGAATGCCCTTCGCATCCGGCTGATCCTCCCGGTACGGATGGTCGTACATCAGGATGCCGTCGGCGTATTTCATGGTCGCGTACTCTGCGCCCTTGTAGCCTTGGGGAATATATTCCACCGGACCGGAGCCGTCCATCCCGAGGGCGGCCTGGGCGATGTCGTACATGTGCGCGCCCCAGTCGGCGGGATAGCCGTTTCCGGTTTCCTGGTACCAGCGCCAGGCGCCCCACAGTTTTTCATCGGCGGGCGGATCGAGCGACACCGGCGGACACAGATCCGGGTGGTAATGGATCTTCGGATCGTTCAGCGGACCCATCCATTGGTTGAAATTCAGGTTGGCCGGCACCGGCATCTCAGGCAAATCCAAGGGCTTGGGCGCGTCTCCGCCCCGCACATAGACCTTCTCGATGTGACCGAGTGCACCGCCCCTTACCAGCCGGATGGCCTGCTGGAACTCCGCGCTGGACCGCTGCTGACTCCCCATCTGGAGAATCCGGCCGTTGTGGCGGACGGCCGTCTGGACGGCAAGCCCCTCGGTGATCGTGTAGGCAAGCGGTTTCTGCAAGTAGATGTCCTTCCCGGCATCCAAGGCATCGATGGAGATCAAGGCATGCCAGTGGTCCGGCGTCTCGATGCCCACCGCATCGATGTCCTTCCGGTCCAGCAGGTCTTCGTAGAACTCATACATGTCGCAGCGTTCGTTCATGCCGTTCTTCTGCTGCCAGCGGGCCACATCCCGGCGGAAGCGTTCACGCTTGATCGAATCCACGTCGCTGCACGCAGCGACCTGTACGCCCGGACAGGATGCGAAACTCTGGAAATCGCTTCTCCCCTGCCGGCCGAGACCGATGAAACCGAGCACGATCCGGTCGCTGGGCGCGACCTTCGTCCCGTCCGGCAACGCCCAGCTCGGCAGGATGGTCAGGCTGGCGAGCCCGAGGGCTGAATAGCTCATGAAATCTCTTCTGGACATCGCGTGTCCGTTTTTCTTTGTCTGATTGTGCATAATATGAGGGTTTGTAGAACTCTGTTTCCTCAAACTTACGCATAATTCTGCAATACACGGCCGTTTTTCAAAAAAACAGCTCCCGATCCAGTTCAGATCGGGAGCTGCGGTGCAGACAGGGTGGACGCGCTAGGCTTCGTCCGCGAATTTCAGGATCGGCTGGCGGGCGGCGGCAGTTTCGTCCGGCCGCGAGATGGGTGTGTTGCGCGGTGCGCCCTTGAGCAGGGCGGGATCTTCGGCCGCCTCGCACGCGATTTCACGCATCACATCGATGAACGCATCCAGGGTTTCCTTTGATTCCGTTTCCGTCGGTTCGATCATGATCGCCTGGTGGAACAGGAGCGGGAAATAGATGGTCGGCGCATGGAAGCCGAAGTCGAGCAGCCGCTTGGCCACGTCCAGCGTGGTGGCGCCCTCCCGTTCAACGGTTCCGTCCGCCGCGACCCTGGAGCCGTCGTCGATGAGGCCGTCGAACACGAATTCGTGCTTGCAGACCGTCGGAATCGGCAGCTTGTAGCAATCTTTCAGGCTTTCCTTGATGTAGTTCGCCGCCAGAGTGGCGTACTTGCCGACCCATTTCACGTTCTGCTTTCCAAGCGAAAGGATGTAGACATAGGCGCGCAGGATGACCAGGAAGTTGCCCAGATAGCCGGACACCTGTCCCGCACTCTCTTCGCATTCCGCCCCGTTCTTCGCCCGGCAGGCAGGCGCCACGCCCGGTTTCCCGAGGATCTTGAAGGAGCCGTCGGCAGCTTTCAGCACCTTCGGAACCGGCAGGTACGGGACGAGCTTCTCGCAGACGCCCACTGGACCCGCGCCGGGACCGCCGCCGCCGTGGGGCGTCGAAAAGGTCTTGTGCAGGTTGATGTGCAGGATGTCGAAGCCCATGTCCCCGGGACGCACCGCGCCCAGCAGCGGGTTCAGGTTCGCGCCGTCGTAGTAAAGCAGCCCTCCGCATCCGTGGACCAGGGCCGCGATCTCCTCGATCTCCCGTTCGAACAGGCCGAGGGTGTTCGGGTTGGTCATCATGATGCCGGCGATGTCGTCGCCGAGCAGCGGCTTGAGGGCCTCCACGTCCACGAGACCGTGCGCATTGGACTTCACTTCCACCACATCCAGTCCGCAGACGGCCGCGCTGGCAGGATTGGTGCCGTGCGCGCTGTCCGGGACGATGACCTTCGTCCGCTTCAGATCACCGCGCAGCAGGTGGTACTGCCGCATGATCATCAGGCCGGTCAGTTCCCCGTGCGCACCGGCGCAGGGATTGAAGGTGAACTGCGCCATGCCGGACAGGGCCGAAAGGGCGTGGTTCATGTCATGGTAGATCCGGAGCGCACCCTGGACCGTCGAAGCCGGCTGGAGCGGATGAAGTCCCTGGAAACCCTTCATGGAAGCGATCTCCTCGTTGATTTTCGGGTTGTACTTCATCGTGCAGCTGCCCAGCGGATAGAATCCGGTGTCCACGCCGAAATTCATCTGGGACAGATTGGTGTAGTGGCGGACCACATCCACCTCGAAGACCTCCGGCAGTTCCGTGTCGGATTCCCGCTTCAGGACGTCCGGCAGGGCCTCAGTGGAAGTCTGCCACGGGTTCTCCCCGAGGGAATATCCCGTCCTCCCCTTGCGGGAGAGTTCGAAGATCAGTTTGTCGTAGTATTTCATCTTCCTAGGCCTCCTTCACCAATGCGACGAGGGCGTCGATTTCCGCCTTCGTCCGTTTTTCCGTGGCACAGAAACTCACATAGCCTTCCTCGGTCTCCAGGGCCGCGAAGAATCCGCCGCCGTGGAGCCGGATGTGCAGCCTTTCGACCGGCATCAGCGGCTTCAGCACGAACTCCTTGAGGAAGGGTTTGTCGAAGACTTCTTCGAACTTGCCCGTCTTGAGCAGCTCGTCGTGCAGGTAGTGCGCGGCGGCATAGGAACGGTCGTTGACCTCTTTCATGCCCTGCGGCCCCATGACGGACAGGTAGATGGTCACCCAGAGCGCCATCAGGCTTTCGTTCGAACAGATGTTCGAGGTGGCCTTCTCCCGGCGGATGTGCTGCTCGCGGGCCTGCAGGGTCAGGCAGAAGCAGCGGCGTCCCTCGGAGTCCTTGGTTTCACCGACGATGCGGCCGGGCATTTTGCGGACGTAGGCCTGGCGGCAGGCCATGAAGCCTACGTTGGGACCGCCGAAATTCATCGGCATGCCCAGGCTCTGGCCTTCGCCGACCGCAATGTCCGCCCCCCATTCGCCGGGTGTCTTCACCACGGCAAGTGCGGACGGATCGCAATATTCAATGAATATGCCGCCTTCCGCATGGATGGCATCGGCAAATCCGGTGAAATCCTCGATGATGCCGAAACGGTTGACGGAAGGAGCGATCACGCCGGCGACGTCACCCTTGTCCAGTTCCGCCTGCAGATGCACGGGGCAGGTCTGCCCGTTGTTGACATGCAGGGCGGTGAGGACGGTCCCGTTGTACTTCGCATAGGTCTCGATCACCCGGCGCACCTGCGAGAGCAGGGCGTCGGAAACGAGCACGCGGGTCTTGCGTTTCGTGCAGGCGGG
>CABTXO010000069.1 GCA_902488725.1 uncultured Bacteroidales bacterium | reverse complement strand
TCGTGGAGCCGCTGCGGATGCTGTTCAAGGACGAGGATCACCGGGTCCGAGCCGATCTGCGCCCGCAGTTCCTCTACCGTCGTCTCGATGAACGAAGCCGGTGTCCAGTCGCCCCGGCAGCCGCAGATGCCCTTCGCGAAGTTGCCCAGCATCCGGGATCCCTCCGTCGTGTGGAAGACCTCCGGATGGAACTGGACCCCGTAGGTCTGCTCTCCCTGAATATGGAAGGCCGCATACCGCACGTCCTCGGTCGAGGCGATGACCGCCGCACCATCGGGCAGACGGGAGATGGTGTCCCCGTGCGACATCCACACCTGCGAACGGGCCGCCACCCCCCGGAAAAGGGGAGAGGCGGCGTCGGTGACGTTCAGCATGGCCCGGCCGTATTCCCGGGCCACGGAACCCTCCACGCTGCCGCCGAACTTGTGCGCCAGATACTGGGCGCCGTAGCAGATGCCGAGCAGCGGAAGCCGGCCCTTGATGGCCTGCAGGTCGATCTGGGGCGCATTCGCATCCCGGACCGAGCAGGGGCTGCCGGACAGGATGACACCCTTGACATCGGCCGTCAGCTCCGGGCATTTGTCGTAGGGGTAGATTTCACAGTAAACGTTCAGCTCGCGAAGCCGTCTGCCGATGAGCTGGGTGACCTGCGAGCCGAAATCCAGAATGATGAGTTTCTCCGTCATATTCAACAAAATTACGACAAAAATCTCATTCCGAAAATAGTTCCGCAAAAATGAATAATTATTAAAAATTATGCATATATTTGCAAAAACAATGAATATTTATGCGCGTAATGAATAATAAGCAGGAGCGGCAACGCCTGATCAGCGAACTGGTCCGGAAGCATCAAGTGACCAGTCAGGACATGCTTTCCTCCCTCATGGAACAGCGGGGATTCCGTGTCGCGCAGGCCACGCTTTCCCGGGATGTCCGAGAATTGAAAATCAGCAAGGTGCAGGATGCGGAGGGTTTCTACTACCGCTTATCTTCCCCCTCGGAAGGTGCACGTCCTTCTGGGCAGGCAGGCCGGTCGGACAGCATCGAAAGCGTAGAATTCTCGTGGCCCCTGGCGGTCGTCCGCCCCCGTCCCGGCCATGCCGGGATGGTCGCAGCCATTCTGGACGGGATGAAGTTTCGGGAAGTGATGGGAACGATCGCAGGGGACGACACGATTCTCGTCATCCTGCGCACCGGTTTTTCGCAGGAGGGAGTGGAAGCCTCCCTGGAAAAGGTTTTTCCGGGATCAACGGCGAGAGAATAGGATGAGCCCGAATGATTTCATTGTGGAGGTGGCCTCGGAAGAGCACCTGCGGTATCTGGAGGAGATAGAAGGCACGATCGCGGCGGCCGCCAGCGTGCGCGGGACCGGCATTGCAAAGCGCAGGGCCGGCTATCTTGCGCAGAAGATCCTGGAAGCCAAGGCCGTGATTGCCTTGAAGGGAGAAAGATTCGCCGGATTCAGTTACATCGAGACTTGGGAAAACAAGCATTACGTGACGACCTCCGGACTGATTGTCCATCCGGACTTCCGGGGATTCGGCCTGGCCAAGCGGATCAAGGAACTGACTTTCTCGCTGGCGCGCACCCGCTGGCCCCGCGCCAAGATCTTCAGCCTCACGAGTGGCGCTGCGGTGATGCTGATGAACACCCAGCTGGGCTACAAGCCGGTGACCTTCGCCGAACTGACCGGGGATGACGCCTTCTGGCGGGGCTGCGAAGGCTGTGTCAACCTCGACGTGCTGCAGCGCACCGGCCGGAAGTACTGCATCTGCACCGCCATGCTGTTCGATCCGACGGAGCATCTGCCTGCGAAGATTCCGGACGAGGTGCTGGCCCGGATCAGAGAAATTGATGCCAGAATTTGAAACACCATGAAACAAGAAAAGACAAAGAAAAAAGTAGTGGTCGCCTACAGCGGCGGCCTGGACACCTCGTTTACCGTGATGTACCTCACCCGGGAAAAGGGCTGCGAGGTCTATGCCGCCTGTGCCGACACCGGCGGATTCACGCCCGCACAGCTCAAGGAAAACGAAGCCCGGGCGTATGCGCTGGGCGCCAAGGAATATGTCACCCTCGACGTGACGAAGGAATATTATGAAAGGAGCCTCCGCTACATGATTTTCGGCAACGTGCTCCGGAACGGGACGTATCCGGTCTCGGTCTCCTCCGAACGGATCTTCCAGGCGATCGCCATCGCCCGCTACGCCAAGCAGATCGGGGCGGACGCGATCGCCCACGGCTCGACGGGGGCGGGCAACGACCAGGTCCGCTTCGACATGACCTTCCAGGTGATGGCTCCCGAGATGGAGATCATCACCCTGACCCGGGACATGGCCCTGACGCGGCAGTTCGAGGTGGACTACCTGAACCGGAACGGCTACAAGGCCGATTTTGCCAAGTTGAAATATTCCTACAACGTGGGGCTCTGGGGCACGTCCATCTGCGGAGGCGAGATCCTCGATTCGAAGCAGGGGCTCCCCGAGGACGCCTATCTGAAGCAGGTGACCAAGACCGGATCGGAGCAGATCCACCTCGTCTTCGAGCGGGGAGAACTGGTCGGTGTCAACGATGAACGCTTCTCCGACCGGGTGCGGGCCATCCAGGCGGTCGAAGCCCTCGCCGCACCCTACGGAGTCGGCCGGGACATGCATGTGGGGGACACCATCATCGGGATCAAGGGGCGGGTCGGCTTCGAGGCGGCGGCTCCGATGCTGATCATCGCCGCCCACAAGTTCCTGGAGAAGTTCACCCTCAGCAAGTGGCAGCAGTACTGGAAGGACCAGGTCGCGAACTGGTACGGGATGTTCCTCCACGAGAGCGAGTACCTGGAGCCGGTCATGCGGGACATCGAGGCCCTGCTGGACAGCAGCCAGCGCAACGTGACCGGCACCGTGACGATGGAACTGCGGCCGTATTCCTTCTCCGCGGTCGGGGTGGATTCGCCGGCCGATCTGGTGAAGACGAAACTCGGGGAATATGGGGAGATGCAGAAGGGATGGACTTCCGAGGATGCGAAGGGCTTCATCAAGGTGCTCTCCACGCCCCTGAAGGTCTACTACCTGGCGCATCCGGAAGAAAGGGATCAACTGGAAAAGGAACTGTAGATGGCGGATCGGAATCTCATACGGGCCGGGATCGTCGGGGCGGCCGGCTACACGGCCGGGGAACTGCTCCGCATCCTCGTGCGGCATCCCTCCGTCCGGATTGTCTTCGCCAGGAGCGCTTCCCACGCAGGGGAGCCAGTATGGTCGGTGCATCCGGATCTGCTCGGAGAAACCGAGCTCTGCTTCTCCGATCCCGACGCCGCCCCCGGCGGTGAACCCGTCGACGTGCTCTTCCTCTGCTCCGGCCACGGCAAGTCCAAGGAGCAGGTCCATGCGCTGCCGCCGGAGTATGAAGGCACCGTCATCGACCTGAGCAACGACTTCCGGCTGAAGGCCGATGCGGAAGGCTTCGTCTACGGGCTTCCGGAAGCCTTCCGGGACCGCATCCGGGGTGCGAAGCGAATCGCCAATCCCGGCTGCTTCGCCACCTGCATCCAGCTGGCGCTCCTGCCGATGGCTGCCGCGGACCGGCTGCCTGAAATCCATGTGACCGGCATCACCGGCTCCACTGGCGCCGGGCAGGCTCCGACCGAGACGACCCACTTCAGCTGGCGGACCGACAACCTGTCCGTCTACAAAGCCTTCACTCACCAGCATCTCGCAGAGATCGGAGAGACGCTGCACCACCTGGCCCCCTCCTGGCATGGGAAGATAAACTTCGTCCCCGTTCGCGGCGACTTCGCCCGCGGCATCCTCGCCTCGGTCTACTTCGACTGCGACCTCTCCGAAGATGCCGCCGTCGCCCTGTACAGGGACCGCTATGCCGCCGAACCTTTCGTGCATGTGATCGAGGCGAATCCCGACATGAAGATGGTGGTCAACACCAACAAGTGCGTGCTGCAGGTCCGGAAGCACCGCGACAAACTGCACGTCATCAGCGTGATCGACAACCTGGTGAAAGGCGCCTCCGGCCAAGCCGTCCAGAACCTGAACCTCGCCTTCGACCTCCCCGAAGACACCGCCCTCCACCTCAAAGGCACCCGCTTCTGATGGCTCCGGAAGGTGTGGTCCTGCGGACTGTAGCCGCCCGTGGCTCGATGAACGGGAGAGGTGCATGGATCGGGCGAGTTCCGGAGGGTGTGGTCCTGCGGACTGTAGCCGCCCGTGGCTCCATGAACGGGAGAGGTGCATGGATCGGGCGAGTTCCGGAGGGTATGGTCCTGCGGACTGTAGCCGCCCGTGGCTCCATGAACGGGAGGGGCCCACGCGCAGCGTGGGAGGGACCTGGTCCGCAGAACCATACCTTCCGAAACAAAAGATGAAGTTGAAAATTAATTGAACATGAACGTTTTTGATGTATATTCACTCTTCGATGTGACCCCGGTGCGCGCCAAAGGCACGCGCCTGTGGGACACGGAAGGCCGGGAATACCTGGACTTCTACGGCGGACACGCCGTCATCTCGGTCGGCCACTCCCACCCCAAATACGTAGCCGCCCTCACAGAACAACTTGACAAAATCGGCTTCTACTCCAACAGCGTGAAAAACCCCATGCAGGCAGAACTCGCCCGCAAGCTCGGAGAACTCTCCGGCCTCACGGACTATTCCCTGTTTCTCGTCAACTCCGGAGCCGAAGCCAACGAAAACGCCATCAAGCTTGCGTCCTTCCACACCCGGAAGGACCGCATGCTGGCGTTCCGCCACAGCTTTCACGGCCGCACCTCCGCCGCCGTCGCCGTCACCGACAACCCCAAGATCGTCGCCCCCTTCAACGCCAACCAGAAAGTCACCTTCGTCGACCTGAACGACACCGACTCCGTGCAAGCCGAACTCGCCAAAGGCGACATCGCCGGTGTCATCATCGAAGGCATCCAGGGCGTCGGCGGCATCCAAGTCCCCGAAGACGGCTTCCTACGCGACCTGCGCCGCCTCACCCGGAAATATGGCGCCGTCCTCATCCTGGACGAAGTCCAGAGCGGCTGCGGCCGGACCGGCAAATACTTCGCCCACCAGTGGTCGGGCATCGAACCGGACCTCGTCACCGTCGCAAAAGGCATCGCCAACGGCTTCCCCGTCGGCGGCGTCCTGATCTCCCCGATGTTCAAACCCGTGAAAGGAAGCGTCGGTTCCACCTTCGGCGGAAACTATCTTGCCATGGCCGCCGCCATCGCCGTCGCGGACATCATCCGGGAAGAACACCTCCTCGACCATGCCCGCGAAATGGGAGACTACCTCCGCGCCCGGATCCCCGCCTCCCCGAGCATCAAGGAAGTCCGCGGCAGGGGACTGATGATCGGCGTGGAATTCCGGGAACCAGCCGCAGAAATCCGGGACAGGCTGCTGTACGGTCAGCACGTCTTCACGGGATTCTCCGGTCCCTCCACCCTCCGGCTGCTGCCCCCCCTCGTCACCACCCGCACCGACATCGACACCTTCGCATCTGCCCTCGAAATCGTCCTGCAACCCAATATTCCTGCATTATGAAAAGTTTTTTGCACGTCCACGACATCGGCGACCTGCGCCACGCCCTGGACGAAGCCCGGCAGGTGAAGGCCACCCCCTTCGCCTGGCAACACCTCGGCCGGAACAAGACCATCATCCTGATCTTCTTCAACAGCAGCCTGCGCACCCGCCTCAGCAGCCAGAAAGCCGCCCGGAACCTCGGGCTGGACCCCATTGTCCTGAACGTGGGCGGAGACAGCTGGAAACTGGAAACCCAGCTGGGCGTGGTGATGGACGGCGACAAGCCCGAACACCTGCGGGAGGCGATCCCGGTGATCGGAAGCTACTGCGACCTCATCGGCGTGCGCGCCTTCGCCGGACTGGAGGACCGGGACTTCGACTACGGCGAAACCCTCCTCAGACAGTTCATCGACTATTCCGGCAAGCCCGTCATCAGCCTGGAATCCGGTACCGTGCACCCCTGCCAGGCCTTCGCCGACCTGATCACTATCGAAGAACACAAGACGGTCTCCCGTCCGAAGGTGGTCCTGACCTGGGCCCCCCATCCCCGCGCCCTGCCCCAGGCTGTCCCGAATTCTTTTGCGGAATGGATGAATGCTGCGGACGTGGATCTCGTCATCACCCATCCCGAAGGCTACGAACTGGATCCCCGCTTCGTCGGAAAGGCCCGCGTGGAGTACGACCAGCTGAAAGCTTTCGAAGGGGCGGATTTCGTCTACGCGAAAAACTGGTCATCCTATTCACACTACGGACAGATCCTGAGCACGGATCCGGCATGGACCGTGGGCCGGCGGCAGATGGCCGTCACGAACGACGCCCGTTTCATGCACTGCCTGCCCGTCCGCAGAAACCTGATCGTGACCGACGAGGTGATCGATTCGCCCCGCAGCCTGGTGATTCCCGAGGCCGCCAACCGCGTGGTCTCCGCCCAGGTCGTCATGAAACGAATGTTGGAGGAAATGCAATGAAAGAGAAACTGAACATCATCAAAGTCGGCGGAGCCATCGTGGAAAATGAAGATTCCCTGCAGGCCCTGCTGATGTCCTTCGCCAGCCTGAGAAGCCTGAAAATCCTGGTGCACGGTGGCGGACAGATCGCCACGAAGATGGCGGAAAAGCTCGGGGTGGAAACCCGCCTGATCGACGGCCGCCGGGTCACGAGCGCCGAAATGCTCAAAGTCGTGACCATGGTCTACGGCGGACTCGTCAACAAAGACATCGTAGCCCGGCTCCAAGCCCTCGGGGTCGACGCAATCGGTCTCACGGGTGCCGACCTGAACATCCTCATGAGCGTCAAACGCCCCATGGAACTGGTGAACTTCGGCTTCGTCGGCGACATCAAGTATGTCAATGTCAAGGTCCTGACCCGTCTGCTGGACTTCGGTGCCGTCCCCGTGCTCGCCCCGCTGACCCATGACAAGGAAGGCGGCATGCTGAACACGAACGCGGACACGATCGCCTCCGCCGTGGCCCGTGCGTTGAGTTCCGACTACGACGTGACCCTGACCTTCGCCTCCTCGATGCCCGGCGTGCTGGCGGATCCGGCGGATCCGGACCAGGTCGTTCCGGTCCTGACCCGGCGGGATTTCGAACCGCTCGTCTCGCAGGGGGTGGTGTCCGGCGGCATGCTTCCGAAGTTGCAGAACGCATTCGAGGCCGTACAAGCCGGCGTGGAACGGGTGGTCATCACCTCCGCATCCGCGCTCGACGGCGGCACGACCATTCTGGCGGATCCGGAAGCTGAGGACTAGCCCATGGACACGATTGCCCTGCTGAAAGACCTGATCCGGATTCCTTCCTTCAGCCGGGAGGAACAAGCGGCCTGCGACTTCCTGGAACGGTGGATGAAGGCGGAAGGCTTCCCCGTGCATCGGCACGGGAACAATCTCTGGACGGCATCCGCCCCTCCGGACGGACGGCCGACGATTCTGCTGAACGCCCACATCGACACCGTGAAACCGGCCTCCGGCTACACCCGCGATCCCTTCGATCCGGTCGAGGAGGACGGCCGCCTGTACGGACTCGGCAGCAACGATGACGGCGGCAGCCTGGTCGCCCTGCTGGCGGCATATTCACAACTCATCGCACGGGCCACGGCGGAGGCGATCGTGTCCGCGTTCGTGTTCAGCATGCCGCCTTCCTTGTCATGGGTC
>CABTXO010000068.1 GCA_902488725.1 uncultured Bacteroidales bacterium | reverse complement strand
CGCTACGTGCCGGAGGACCGCAGGGCGGACTTCGACACGGTCCAGCTCCGCATCGGCGGGGCCATGGGCGGCCACAGCGGCGACGACATCAACAAGGGGCGCATGAACGCCATCCAGCAGATGGCGCGTTTCCTCTATTCGGAACTCGGCCGCGAATTCCAGCTGATCGTCCTGAAGGGCGGCAACAAGCCCAACGCCATCGCGCGCGACTGCGAGGCCAAGCTCTCCGTGCCGGACATCCCGGGCATCATGGAGCGGTTCCAGGCGTTCGGCGCGCAGGTGCGGCAGGAATATGCCAAGACGGATCCCGGCGTGACCTTCGAGGCGGAGGCCTTCCGCTGCACGGAGAAGCCGATCCAGAGCGGGGTGGCCCGCAAGCTGATCACCGCCCTGTACGCCTGCCCGCACGGCGTGGAGGCCATGAGTCCGGACATCCCCGGCCTTGTGGAGACCTCGACCAACCTGGCCTCGGTCCGGATGCGGAACCTCGGAGAAGTGGAAGTGGTCACCAGCCAGCGCAGCTCCGTCAGTTCGGCCAAGGACATGATGGCCGGCAAGGTGGAGGCGAACTTCAAGCTGGCCGGCGCGGTGGTGGAGCATGCCTTCGCCTACCCGGGCTGGAAGCCGGACATGGATTCTCCGATCCTCAAGGTCTGCTTCGATTCCTACAGGAAGCTCTTCGGCGTGGAGCCGGAGGTGAAGGCCATCCATGCCGGACTGGAATGCGGCCTCTTCGCCGAGAAGTTCGGCGATCTGGACATGATCTCCTTCGGACCGACCCTGCGGGGTGTCCATGCCCCGGGCGAGCGTCTGGATCTGGCCTCGCTGGACAAGTTCGTGAAGCACCTGGCCGACGTCGTCACCCACTATCGGTAGCTTTGCATATGGTCCAGATCGCTCCTTCCATCCTGTCCGCCGACTTCCTGAATCTCAGGAAGGATGTGCAGTTTGTCAATGAACATGCCGACCTCTTCCACCTGGACATCATGGACGGCAGCTTCGTCCCGAACCTTTCCTTCGGCTTCCCGGTCGTGGAGGCCATCGCGAAGGAGGCGAAGAAGCCGCTGGACACCCACCTGATGATCGTGCATCCTGACCGGTACGTGGAGCGGTTCGCCAAGGCCGGTTCGGCGATGATCAGTTTCCACCTGGACGCGGCCGAACAGGGCGGGGAAGATCCGGCCCGGACGCTGGCGCACATCCGCGCCTGCGGTGCCCGGGCGGGTCTGGCCATCAATCCGGACATCCCCGTCGCACGGCTCTTCCCCTTCCTGGAGGAGGCCGACTTTTTCCTTATCATGTCGGTCTTTGCCGGTTTCGGCGGCCAGAAGTTCATCGAATCCTCCTGCGGACGCATCGCCGACCTGCGTGCCGAAATGCTTCGGCGCGGCCTCCGGAAGGACATCGAGGGGGACGGCGGGGTTTCCCCGGCCAACGCCGCAGCCCTCGTACGGGCCGGTGCCACCATCCTCGTCGCCGGCAGCTCCGTCTTCCGCGCCCCCGACCCCGCAGCCGCCCTCGCCGCCCTGCGCGGCTGAGCACATCGTTCCATCTCTGCATTTACGAAACCTCAAATGAGGTAGCTGACTTCCTTGAAGGCGTAGGTGCGCAGCGGGCCGTCTGCGGGCTGGAGCAGGAGGCGGCCGGCGGGGGTCACGCCGACGATGGTGCCGGAAAAGGTTTCGGCGGTGGCGCATTCGACATAGTCATGCGGCGTGCCCAGCTGGAAGAGTGAATCGACATATTCCTGCATCAGGGAGGTGCAGGCGTCCTCGTCCTCCAAGGCTTCGAACCGCCGGCCCAGCAGGGCGCAGAGGCGGGGGAGCAAGGTCTTGATGTCGTAGCGCTCATGAGTCTGGCAAGCCATGGAAGTGGGGTTGACCAGCGCGGGCGGAAAGTCCCGCTGGTTGACGTTAAGCCCGATCCCCACCACGCTCGCGGACACATATTCCCCGTCCAGCACATTCTCCACCAGCATGCCGCTGATCTTCTTCCGCCCGGCGTAGACATCGTTCGGCCACTTCACCGTGCAGGAGATGGCTTCCTCGGCGAGGAAGTCCAGCAGGCCCAGCGTCGCCGCCTGGCTGATCCGGAACTGCCGGTCGGCCCGCAGCGGCGGCAGGCCGGAGGGTCCGAACTTCAGCACCATCGAGAAGGTCAGGTTCTCCCCGGGCGCGGCGTGCCAGGTGTTGCCCCGCTGCCCGCGGCCCGCCGTCTGGTTGACCGCCCCCAGGACTGACAAATTGGCAAAGCTGGAAATGTGCCGCAGAGCTTCGCTGTTCGTGGAATCCAGCTCGTCGTACCAGATGATGTGGATCTTGTTGTGCATTGGTTCGGAAATTGTTTTATCTTTGCAGATTGCCAGTGTGACTTTGCAAAAGTAAAAATAATAAACGAATATGATTACACACGATCTGAGGGTGATGGCCGATGCCATGCAGGACAAGAAGGCACAAAATGTCGTCGGAATCGACCTGAGACCCTTGGGGACCGCCATCACCGACCACTTCATGGTCTGCAACGCGGATTCCACGACTGCCGTCAACGCGATCGCCGACAACGTCATCGAGAAGATGCGCGAACTCGGCCGGAAACCCCTCCGCACGCAGGGCCTGGAGAACAATTTCTGGGTGATCCTGGACTACGGCGACATTGTCGCCCATATTTTCCTCACGGAATACCGCGCCTTCTACCGGCTCGAAGACCTCTGGGCGGACGCTCCGCACAAGGAATACAAGGAGCGGAAGACCCCCGCCTCCAAAAACACAAAGGAACAAAAAGATGCCTGACGATATGAACATGCGGCCCGGCGGCCGCGACAACGGAAACATGAACCGCAAGCCCCTCCGCATCCGGTTCAACTTCTCCTGGCTCTACCTGATCCTCGTCTTGGGGATCGCCTGGCTCTTGTTCAGCCAGTCGGGAGCCAATCCGCAGAAGATTGAATGGGACGAAGTGAAGACGATGTTCGCTGCGGGCGACATCAAGCAGATCACCTACATCCGCAACGACTACAAGGGCAGCATCGCCATCCGCCCGGACCGGCTGGCGAAATATTCCGAAAAATTCGGCGGCAAGGTCCCGGCCAATTCCCCGCACTTCACGTTCATGGTCTCCGACAAGTTCAACCCTGAACAGGAATTCGGGGAACTGAACGCGGCGCTGCCGGAAAATGAGAAAGTCAAGGTGGTCACCGAGAATGACAGCCGCATGTGGGGCCAGGTGCTCGAATGGATCCTGTTCCCGGTTCTGCTGATCCTGATGTGGATCTGGATGTTCCGGGGCTTCAACCGGAACATGGGAGGCGGCGGTCCCGGCGGGGGAGTCGGCGGCGGGATCTTCAATGTCGGCAAATCCACCGGCAAGTTGGCGGACAAAGAGAAGGTCAACGTGACCTTCAAGGACGTGGCTGGACTGTACGGCGCGAAGGAGGAGGTGATGGAAATCGTGGATTTCCTGAAGAATCCCAAGAAATACACCGCCCTCGGCGGCAAGATCCCGAAGGGTGCCCTGCTGGTCGGGCCTCCGGGCACCGGCAAGACCCTGCTGGCCAAGGCCGTGGCTGGGGAGGCGAACGTGCCGTTCTTCTCCATTTCGGGCTCCGATTTCGTGGAAATGTTCGTGGGCGTGGGGGCCTCCCGCGTGCGCGACCTCTTCCGGCAGGCCAAGGAGAAGGCCCCCTGCATCGTCTTCATCGACGAGATCGACGCGGTGGGACGGGCCCGCGGCAAGAACGTGGGCTTTTCGTCCAACGACGAGCGGGAGAACACCCTGAACCAGCTCCTGACCGAGATGGACGGCTTCGACACCAATTCGGGTGTCATCATCCTGGCCGCGACCAACCGCGCGGACATTCTGGACAAGGCCCTGATGCGCGCAGGCCGCTTCGACCGCCAGATCCACGTGGACCTGCCGGAACTCCAGGAGCGGGAAGAGATTTTCAAAGTCCACATCCGCGGGCTGAAGGTTTCGCCGGAATTCGACGTGAAGTTCATGGCGCAGCACACGCCGGGCTTCTCGGGCGCGGACATCGCGAATGTCTGCAACGAGGCGGCGCTGACGGCCGCACGAAAGAACAAGCAGGAAATCGACAAGCAGGACTTCCTGGATGCCGCCGACAGGATCATCGGCGGGCTCGAGAAAAAGGGCTCCATCATGACTCCGGCCGAAAAGCGCACCACGGCCTACCACGAGGCGGGACACGCTACAGTCGGCTGGCTGCTGCCCTATTCCGACCCCGTGTTCAAGGTGAGCCTGATTCCGAGAGGGGAAGCCCTTGGTCTGACCTGGTATCTGCCGGACGAACGGAAGATTCTGTCCAAGTCCGTGCTGATCGACAAGATGTGCGCCTTGATCGGCGGCCGCGTGGCGGAGGAAATCATCAACGGCGAGCCGGCCACCGGCGCGCTGAACGACCTCGAACGGCTGACGCAGATGGCCTACAGCATGGTGCAGTACTACGGCATGAGCGAGAAGATCGGCGAGATTTCTTTCTACGACTCGACCGGGACCCGCGGCTACGATTTCAGCCGTCCGTACAGTGAGAAGACGGCCGAAATCATGGATCAGGAAGTCAAGGACCTGGTGAAGCAGATCCACGACAAGACTCTCAAGCTGCTGGAAGACCATAAGGACGGCTTTGTCCGGATGGCGCAGATTCTGCTCGACAAGGAGGTGATCTTCGCCGAGGACATCGAGAAGATTCTCGGTCCGAAAGTCAAGCCCGCCCATGACGACATCCGGCCGGAAGCAATTGTCAACCAAACCCCTCCGCAAGATGAATAACGTCACGGTGCGGACCATATCCGGCACCGTGTTCGTGCTGGTGATGCTGGCCTGCCTGCTCTTCAACAAGTTCCTGTTCGCAGGCATGGTGATCCTGATCATGGTGCTGATGCTGGTGGAGTTCTACCACATCACCATGGGTCGTAGCTACCGCTTCTCGAAATTCCTGGCCATCCTGGCCGGGATTTTCCTCTTCGTCATCTTGTTCGCGGTTTCTGCCTACCACATGCCCATGCGTTTCGTGGCCCTGTCCATGATCCCGGTCTTCATCGTAATGGTCAACTCACTGTACATTAAGGAGAAGGAAGAATACGGCAAACTCTCGAACATCTACACGGGCCTGCTGTACATCGCCGTGCCCCTTGCACTCTCGAACCTGATCGCCTTCGACAAGCAAGGCAACTTCAGCGGACTGCTGCTGATCTGCTTTTTCGTGATCATCTGGTGTTCGGACGTGGGCGCCTTCGCCTTCGGCATCACTCTCGGCAAGAAGTTCCCGCGGAAGCTCTTCCCGTCCGTCTCGCCGAAAAAGACCTGGGTGGGCTTCGCCGGGGGAATGGTCACTTCCGTCCTCTCCGCCTTCGTGCTCTATGAATATGGCATCCTGCGGTTCCCGCTCATGCACTGCCTGATCCTGGCCGTGATCATGAACGTGGCCGGTGTCTACGGCGACCTCTTCGAATCGCAGTGGAAGCGCGTCTACGACGTGAAAGATTCGGGAAACATCATCCCGGGCCACGGCGGCATGCTGGACCGCTTCGACAGTACCCTGATGGCGATGCCCTTCGGTGCGATTTACCTCGCCATCTTCGATCTCCTCTGATTTTACAGTTTCGGGAATATTGCTTATTTTTGTCCCGAAAACCATCGGATACCCCGTGAAGATAGACAAGAATTCATATGGAACGATCGCATCGGTGTGGGCCGTGTTCGCCGGACTGCTCGTCTGCCTGACCGTCTTTGTGCACAACCTGTACATCCTCCTCCCGATCGCGCTGCTGCTGTTCGCCTTCATGTTCTTCGTGCTCTGGTTCCACCGGGTTCCCGCCCGGGAGGTCCCGGATCCGTCTGAACAGGCCGTGACCTCCGTCGCCGACGGCAAGGTCGTCATCATCCGGAAAGTGTTCGAGCCCGAGTGCCTGAAGCAGGAATGCATCCAGGTCTCCGTGTACATGGACTTCTTCGATGTCCATTCCAACTTCTGGCCGATGACCGGAACGGTGTTTTACTACAAGTACCATCCCGGTCATTATTTCCTGGCCTTCCTCCCGAAAGCGTCCGAACGGAACGAACATTCGTCCACCGGCATCCGGAACGCACACGGCGAGATCTTCTTCAAGCAGATTGCCGGTACCTTCGCGCGCCGCATCGTGTGCTATTCCCGGGAAGGGGACCGCGTCGAGAAGGGAAAGCAGTGCGGCATCATCAAGTTCGGCTCCCGGATCGACGTCTTTCTGCCGCTGGACGCGGAATTGAAGGTCAAGGTAGGGGATCGGGCCAGGGCCTGCGAAACCGTCCTCGCCGTGCTGAAATAAGGTCATGGGAGAAGCCATCTTCATTCTCGTCCTCATCCTGCTGAACGGTCTGTTCTCGATGTCCGAGATCGCCCTGATCTCAGCCCGCAAGTCCCGTCTGCAGGCAGAGGCGGACCAGGGCAGCCACCCCTCCAAGAAGGCGCTGGACTTGGCTTCCGATCCGGACAAGTTCCTCTCCGCCGTACAGATCGGGATCACCCTCATCGGCATCGTGACCGGTATCGTCTCGGGCGACCGGATTGCCGACACCTTCTCCGCCTGGCTGGCGGCCTTCGGCATGTCCTCCGGTCCCGCCGCCACCCTCGCCAAGACCCTGATCGTCATCATTGTCACCTTCCTGACCATCCTGCTGGGCGAACTGGTGCCCAAGCGGATCGGCATGAGCAATCCCGAGCGCGTCTCCATGCGGATGGCCGGTCCGATGCGGTTTTTCGCATGGCTCGCCACGCCTGCGGTGAACCTGCTGGCGAGAAGCACGGAAGGCGTGATCAAACTTCTGGGCATCCGTGAGCAGGAATCCAAGGTGACGGAGGACGAAATCAAGTCCATCCTCCAGGAGGGAACCGACGACGGGGAAGTATCTCCGGTCGAACAAGACCTCGTGGAACACGTCTTCGCGCTGGGCGACCTGAGCGTCAGCACGATCATGACCCTGCGGGACGACATCATCTGGCTGGACGTTACCATGGACCGGGCGGAAATCCAGCGCACGATCGAGAACCACCTCTTCGAACAGTACCCTGTCGCGGATGGTGACCTGGACCACGTGCTCGGTGTTCTCACTCTCAAGGACTACGTCCTCAAACTGGGAAGCATCCCGTCGGACGGGACCATCGACCTGCGGCAGATGATGAAGGAGCCGTTCTATTTCCATGAGAACATGAGCGTCTACGCCGTGCTGGAGGACATGAAGCAGAACAAGGTCAACCGGGCCCTGGTCTGCGACGAATTCGGATCCCTCTGCGGCATCATCTCCCTGAAGGACATCCTGAACGCCCTCGTGGGCAACCTGGGGACGGAACCCCAGCAGAATCCCGACATCGTCGCCCGACAGGACGGGGACGGCTGGCTGGTGGACGGCCAGATGTCGATCTACGACTTCCTGACCCATTTCGACATCGAGGATTCGATGGAGGATTACGATTTTTCCACGGTCGCCGGGATGCTGATGGAGGTGACCGGGCATGTCCCCGCCACGGGGGAGAAATGCACGTGGAGGGACTTCAGCTTCGAGATTGCCGACAAGGACGGCGCCCGCATCGACAAGGTCATCGTCAAGAAGCTTCCTGCTCCGCCTGAATCAGTGCAAGAAGGCGATCGATAGCCTCTGTTTCGGGAATATGCCTGAGGACGGCCGTCTTCCGGCGG
>CABTXO010000067.1 GCA_902488725.1 uncultured Bacteroidales bacterium | reverse complement strand
GCCTGAAACTTCCTATTATCCGGGTGTGGTTTCTGCTCCTCTGCATTCCTTGTTGCCGGATTTCATAGTAAAGAGGCTGCAGAAAGTCTTCCCTATGGTGAACAAGCGTTCAATCCGTGGTTATTTTACGAACGATGCCTTGCTGCTCGGAGTTGAGTCAAGGACATCCTCCCCTGTCAGAATCGTCCGTGACTCCGAATCCTTGCAGAGCGCAAGCGTTCCGGGTCTTTTCCCTTGCGGAGAAGGAGCGGGCTATGCCGGCGGTATAGTTTCTTCTGCTATTGACGGCATAAATTGTGCAGAGGCTGCATCTGAAATTTATTGATCCGCTCATGTTCCATAAAAGGTGTTTATATGCAGAACATAAAAATTGAAATAAACTATAAGGAATTTTCCTCAATGGAGGAATTGTCCGATACCGAAAGGAGGTTGGCCGAGAAAGCTATTGAGGCCCAAAAGACATCTTACGCCCCATATTCCGGTTTTAATGTAGGAGCGGCAGTGCTTATGGAAGGCGGGGAGATTTTTACCGGCTCAAATCAGGAAAATGCGGCATCTCCGTCCGGCCTTTGTGCAGAAAGGGTGGCTATGTTCGCTGCAAGTGCAGCGAGACCGAAAGTGCCAATGATTGCTATTGCTATTGCCGGGGGCCCGGATATGACATTGTGCGATGAACCGGTGACCCCGTGCGGAGCCTGCCGTCAGGTTATGGCAGAGTACCAGAAGATTGGAGGACGTCCATTGGCTGTACTAATGATAGGAGCAGGTCGGATATGGCGCTTTGAAAAGGTAGAAGATATTATGCCTTTTATATTTATAAGTCTGGACTGAGCACTATTTTTGCCGATATTATTGCCAATCGATAAAAAAGTCGTACATTTGCATAGGGAAAGTCGTACACGACCAGCTCCCTCTGAATTCCCCCAGGGCCGGAAGGCAGCAAGGGTAGGAGGTCGTAGCGGTGCGATGTGCTCAGCTTTCCCTTTTTCCGTTATCCCGCGAACTGTTCCTTCAACCGGCCGATCTTGGCGTCGGCGGCGGGGCCGGAGGCGCCGAAATAGAACTTGATTTTCGGTTCGGTGCCGGAGGGGCGGACGGTGACGACATCCCCTTCCGCGTTGAAGAACTGCAGGACGTTGGACTTGGGCAGGCCGGTCTGTTCCGGCTGGGCGTAGTCCACCACCCGGCTGACCTTGGCCCCGGCGACCTCCGCCGGCGGGTTCTGCCGGTAGTCCGCCATGATCTGCTGGATCTCCTCCGCACCGGACTTGCCTTCCCGCACGAGGTAGACCATCGCTTCGCGGCGGTAGCCATATTCCGAATAGATCAACTGCATCAACTGAAAGAGCGAAAGACCGCGGTCGGCGGCCCAGGCGGCGCATTCGGCCACCATCGCGCAGGAGATCTGGGCGTCCTTGTCGCGGACGAACTGGCCCACGTTGAAGCCGTAGCTCTCCTCCCCGCCGCAGATGAACTCACGGGAAGCCTCGTGGCGCCTGACCACTTCGGCGATGTACTTGAAACCCGTCAGGACGTTGAAGCACTCCACGCCGAAGCTCCGGGCGATGTCGGCGATGAGTTCGGTCGTGACGATGGTCTTCACCACGTACTTGGATGCATCGAGCTTGCCCAGTTCCTTCCAGCGGGTCAGGATGTAGTAGGTCAGCATCGCACCGGTCTGGTTGCCGGTGAACTGGACCATCCGGCCGTCGTTGTCGCGCACGGCGATGCCCATCCGGTCCGCATCCGGGTCGGTGGCCATCACGATGTCCGCCCCGCGGCGTTCCGCGACTTCCAGCGCCATCTTCATGGCCGCCGGTTCTTCGGGATTCGGCGAGACGACCGTCGGAAAGTCCCCGTCGCTGACATCCTGGTCGGGGACATGGTACACCTGCTTGAAGCCGAGGCGCTTGAGGCACTCCGGGACGAGCCGCACGCCGCAGCCGTGAAGCGGGGTGTAGACGAACTTGAGGTCCGCGTGCCGGGCGCAGGCCTCGGGGCTGAGCATCAGCGAAAGGATGTCGCGGAGATAGGCTTCGTCCATCTCGGCTCCCAGCAGTTCGACTTCACCGCAACGCTCCCCCTTCTCGAATTTGACCTGGGACGGGTCGGTAATCCTCGCCACCTCCGCCACGATGTCCTTGTCCACCGGCGAGGTGATCTGCGCCCCGTCGGACCAGAAGACCTTGTAGCCGTTGTATTCCTTGGGATTGTGCGAGGCCGTGACCATCACGCCCGCGACCGCGCCTTTCCGACGGATGGCGTAGCTCAGTTCGGGCGTGGGCCGGATGTTGTCGAATATGTAGACGTGCAACCCGTTGGCGCTCAGCACGTCCGCCGTGATGCGGGCGAAGAGCTTCGAATTGTTGCGGCTGTCGTAGGAGATGCAGACGGACAGGTCGTCGCCTTCCACGTGGGAAAGAATGTAGTTGGCCAGCCCCTGGGTCGCCATCCCGACCGTGTACCTGTTCATCCGGTTGGTCCCGACACCCATCTTGCCGCGCAGGCCGCCGGTGCCGAATTCCAGATTCCGGTAGAAGGCATCCTCGAATCCCGCAGGATCCGTGTTCCGCAGTTCCAGTACCTTCCCCTTGGTTTCGGGATCGAAATCCCCCTCCAGCCAATGCAATGCAACTTCCTTGTAGTCTTGTGCCATCATCTTTGTCGATTAGAATGAAAGCGCACGGAAAAATTCGCTCGGACCGTGCCATTGAACAAATTTAGCAATATTCGCGGGATAAATGACTATTTTTGTGTGCAATGGAGGATTTCTGGACATTTCTTGCCGAACATGCCGACGCGGACCCGGTGCGCCTGCTGCTGTCGCAGCGGGAGTGGCCGGTGCTGCCGTCCGAACTGTCGGAGTTGGAGGGGCGGATCTCCGCGCGGGACCTGGCGGTGAACACACTTGAGGCCCGGCGGAAACTCCGTAAGAAACTGCCCGCCTGGGCGGAACGGGCGGACCTGGTCTATCCGGTCCCCCTCTCCGCCGAGCAGTGCAGTTCCGAGCAGACCGCCCGGTACAAGGCGCAGGTGGCCGCCGCAGGCACGGGGGAAGCCGTCGCGGCCCATTTGGCGGCTGCGGGGACGCAGGCGCCCGCAAGTGCGCGTCCGGCCCCTGCGGGGACGCAGGCGGTGGCTGCGGAGGCTCGGGAGACCGCGACGGATGCGCGAAGGGAGCCGCTGCGGATTGCAGACCTGACGGGCGGACTCGGTGTGGATGCCCGGGCCTTCCGCGAAGTGGCGGGAGAAGTCCTGTACAACGACATGAATCCCCTGCTGGCCGCAGCCGCACGGCACAATTTCCCGAAACTCGGCTGCCCGGACATCCGGATCCGGAACCGGGAACTGAAACCCGGCAATCTGAAGGAAATTCTGGACGGATTTCAGCCGGATGTGATTTTTCTGGACCCGGCACGCCGCGCCGGAGACGGGCGGAAGGTGTTCCGGCTGGAAGACTGTGCGCCCGACGTCCTGCAACTCCTCCCGGAACTGTTCCGGGCCTGCCGGCACCTCCTGCTGAAACTTTCCCCGATGGCCGACATCTCCCTGCTGGCAAGGCAGTTCGGTGCGGCGGCGGAGACGACGGGACTCCCGGGAACCCCCGTCCGGGAGGTGCACGTGGTTGCAAGCGGCGGGGAATGCAAGGAACTGCTGCTCCTGCTGGACCGGGAATATGCAGGGGCATATTCCCTGCACTGTGTCGAGGACGGGCATGTCCTGGCCTTCGGCCCCTCGGAAACGCAACCGGCCTGCCGCTATCCGGCCGATGCGGCGGAAGTCGCCGGCTGGCTCTTCGAGCCGGGGAAATCCTTGACCAAGGCCGGGGTCTTCAACGGAATCTGCGGACGCTTCGGCCTGGTGAAACTCGGCCGGCACACCCATCTGTACCTGGCTCCGGAACCGTCGGAGACGCTCAAACCCTTCGGGAACCTATTCAAAATCAAGGAAATATTCCCCCTGAACAAGCAAACGATGAAGGCGGCCTCGGAGCGCCGGCCCCGGGCGGACGTCACGGCCCGGAACATCCCGATGGCCAGCGAAGAACTCGCAAAACGGATGCAGGTCACCCCGGGGGGCGACCTGCACCTGTTCGGCGTCCGGATCGACAGTGCGACCCATGCCGGGAACTACCTGCTCGTCTGCGAGCGGATCTGACTAGAACGTCACGCGCATCGCGAGACCGGCGACCGGCCGGGCTTGCGTGAGCCCGACAGGCGTGGCGGCCACGAAGGGTTCCACCTTGAAATCCACCATCGCGCGCCGGCCCCGGATGTCCTGATCGTACATATTCTTGATTTTCGCCACATGGACCGCATCCACGATGCTCCAGATGTTGATGCCCAGGGAAGCCAAGAGGGCCATCGCGGACATGCCGTTGAACTGCACTTGGGTGTACCCGTCTCCGGTCACGACATCGGCAGTGGACAAGGCCAACACGTTGCAGGCGAGACTGCCGCCGAAGAAGGCCAGGCCGCGCAGCCATTCCCCGTCAATCCCCTGCCCCAAGCCGGGAATGAAGAACGAGGCAACGCCCGCCCAGCCCCGGCTGTAGGGATCGCCCGGTGCCGGCCGGTACATCGAGGCCGTGTAGAGGTCTTTGTATTCCTTGTACTTCATGCCGGGCACGACTTCCCCCGTCGCCTGAAGTTCGGCTTCCTTTCCGCTGAATATATTCTTATCCCCGTTCTCGTAGCGGATCATCAGAATGTCCGCAACGGGAATGACGAACACGGGACCTTCCGGATTGGAAGCCTTCCGGTAATGGACCTCTTTCGTTCCGACTTCCAGCACCCTCGCTTGGATGTCTTCCCCCGCACGCGTGGTGATCAGATCCTGGGAATAAGCAGACAAGGCCGCAAAAAACAGCGCAGCCGCGACAATCACTTTTTTCATACTTCTTGTGTTTGTTTTATCTTGGCTGCAAAGGTAGGAAAAAAATTCGCAACTACGGCAGCCCGCGGAGCCATCTGTCGATGTTTTTGGCGGGGACGCCCAGCAGCGGGAAGAGATCGGCATAGTCCCGGCATTCCAGCAGTTCCGACACTTTCCAGGCCCCGTACTGGGTGAAGGCTTCCTCCACCAGCAGGGCTCCCACCAAGGGCTCCAGCGGGACGGAGATGCCGTCCTGGACCGGCACGGAGCGGTCGTAGAGATTGTCCTCGACGGACAGGTCGAAGTCCCGGTACCGCAGGAGATAGGTCCGGAGGCTGACTTTCAGGGTCTCGTAGCTCCAGTTCATGAAGCCGCCGTGGTAGTGTGCCATGCCCTCCGTGACGATGGGCATCGCATCGGGGTGCGCATCGCGGACAAGGGACAGGATGAGGTCGTGACGGTCGTCCAGGTAGTTGGACAGGACGATGCCGGAAGGATAGGCCTTGCCGAAAAAGGTCCGGGTGCCGGAAGGGGTCGGCACGCCCGCCTGGAGCGGATTCGCGTAGGCGTTGAACAGGAAGCCGGAAAGCTGGCGGCAGGCATCTGCGGAGACGGCAGCCACATAGCGCACGGGCATTTCTTCCGGCAGGTCATATTCCTGCTTGAAACGTGCGACGAAATTCGCTTCCGAACGCAGGGCCGCCTTCGGCAGTGCAGCCTCCGAATAGAAGGTGATGCCCCGCATTTCCTGCTGCCGGAGGGTCGGCAGAACCGCATCCAGCCAGTTGCAGAGGCGGAAGGGGTTCTGGAAGCCGCGTGCGCGAGCGGAAGGCTTCGCGACGGCCATCGCGCAGACGCGGAAGACGCTTTCGACCCAGCCGGCATAGTCGCCGGACAGTTTGCTTCGGGTCTGGAGGGTGAGTTCGTAGGTCCCGCGGTTCAGTTTACGGATGTCCAGCACATCCGTCTCCCGGAAGGTTGCGTACAGCAGGTTGCCGTCGTCGAATTCCGCCAGGTAGTCCTGGGCCCCGTCCACCCACAGGGCGCGGCGGTCACGCTCCCGGATGCGGGCGTCGGTGAACGAGGAGACATATTCCTGCCAGAGTTCCATCACCATCCGTATCGAGTCCCTCTCCGCGCGGCTCATCACCCGGGCATCGACTTCGCAGGACCGGAGTCCCGGAATCAACTGGCTGGAAGTTCCTTCCTGCGCGGCGAGTCGGCCGGCGGCCATCAGCCCCCCGGCAGCAATCATGCATATGACGATCCGTTTCATGCGGAACAAATTTGCATATTTCCGGCTGTCTCGCTACTTCCCCTTCAGGTACTTGAGCCAGAAGGCGCGGTTGGCCACGACGAAGTGGGAGCCCTGGTAGCCGCGGTAGCCGTGCATGCCGTCCGGATAGACCATCAGTTCAAATTTCTTACCTTCCTGCTGCAGGGCATCCAGCAGTTTCAGAGAATGCTGGAAATGGACGTTGTCGTCGCCGGTGCCGTGGGTGAGCTTCAGCATCACCGTCCCGTCGAAGTTCGCTTCGGTCACGGGATAGTTCTTGGCATGGGCGATGACCCGGGTTCGGGCATAGCCGTCGGGGTTGCGTTGCGGGGTGTCCATGAAGCGTTCGGTGTAGTGGGTGTCGTACAGCTGCCAGTCATAGACCCCCGCGCTGCCGATGCCGTAGTGAAAGGCATCGGAGTGGTCCAGGAGCAGGAGGGCGGTCATCGTGCCGCCGAAGGAATATCCCTCCACGCCGATCTTGTCCCCCTGCACGTACGGAAGCGACTTCAGCCAGTTCGCCCACTCCACGAAATCGCGGGTCTCCAGTTCGCCGAGTTTCCGGTAGATCATGTCCATGCCGGCCCGGCCGTTGTGTCCGGCGGCGCGGCAGTCGGCCGTGATCTCGATGATGCCGTGGTCGGCGTACCAGCCGAAGGCGTGCAGGCCGTAGAAGCAGTCGCGCACCTCCGGGCTGTCGGGGCCTCCGTAGACATCCATGTGGACGGGATATCGACGGGCGGGGTCGAAGTCCTTGGGATACACGATGAAGGCGGGCAGTTCCAGGCCGTCGGAAGTGGTCAGGGTGACCAGCTTCGGGAGGGCATATTCCCCGGGATCGAAACCTTCAGGTGCCGTGTCCGTGACCTTATGCGAACGGGACGGCCGCAGGAGGTCGATCTCCCAGGTCTGGTACGGGGTCGTGAAATTGCTCAGCAGGGCGGTACAAGTCTTGCCGTCGGGGGCGAATTCGACGCGGGACACGCCGAGCAGCGGATCCGTCAGCGGGATCACCTTGCCGCCCACCGCTTTGAAGAGGCCGGTGCGCACGTGGTTCCGGTCGCGTTCACCGGTGAAGTACACGGCCGCCCGGGTGCCGTCGAACCGCTTGGAAGCGACCGCCTTGCCTTCGTCCACCCGGAGGAGCGAGACCCGCCAGTTCTCCCCTTCCGTCAGCCGCTTGCAGACGCTGCCGTCGTAGGAGAGGTAGTAGATCTGCTGCCAGCCGGTTTCGAAGGCGCGGACCATGTACAGGCCTTTCTCCCCGAACTCAATTCCGGAGAGCCAGTCGAGCCAGGTCTTGTAGGTTTCGTGGTAGATGTGGGTCTTGGTGCCGTCGACGGGAGAGACGGCGTAGAGGTCGAGGGTGTTCTGGACCCGCGGCTCGCGCTGCACGAAGAAGGCCTTGCTGTCGGCTCCCCAGAACGGGGTTCCGAAGTACTGGTCCTCCTGCTCCTCGAAGTCCGCCCAGACGGTGCGCACGCCACCGGAAGTTTCCGGTTTCGGAATTTCGGAACCGAGGCGGCCGGAAGTTTCCGGTTTCGGGATTTCGGAACCAAGGCGGCTGGAAGTTTCCGGTTTCGGGATTTCGGAACCGAGGCGGCCGGAAGTTTCCGGT
>CABTXO010000066.1 GCA_902488725.1 uncultured Bacteroidales bacterium | reverse complement strand
TCTTGGACATGTAGGCGTTCTTCCCGAAGGCCTTCGTGTAGGTCAGGCCGTGGTAGCTTTCGTCGGGTGTCGTAAGGCCCGGATAGCGGTCGGCAAGAATGCGACGACCGGCATCGCCAGCACGGCGGGCAAGTTCGCCTCCGCCTTCTCCCTTGGTGCCGAAGTGCTGAAACCCTACGATCCGGCCTTCGCGGCGAAGATCGGGGCGAAGGCCGAGGCTGCCTACCAGGCCGGCCGGGACAAGCCGGGTGTCTGCCAGACGGTCTCCGTGGTTTCTCCCTACATCTACGAGGAGGACAACTGGACCGACGACATGGAGCTGGCCGCCATCGAGCGCTTCCGCACGACCGGCGAAGCCCGTTACCTGTCCGAAGCTGTGGAATATGCCCGCCGCGAGCCTGTGACACCCTGGATGGGGGCCGACAGCGCCCGCCACTACCAGTGGTACCCTTTCCTGAACATGGGGCACTACCATCTGGCGCGGGAAGGGAATGCGCGGGTTTCGCAGGAGTTCATCCGGAACTTGCGTTCCGGCATCCGGCGGACCTGGGAAAAGGCCCAGGGCAGCCCCTTCCTGTACGGCATTCCGACCGTCTGGTGCTCCAACAACCTGACGACCGCGATGCTGACCCAGTGCATCCTGTACCGGCAGCTGACCGGGGACACGACTTACCAGGAGATGGAAGGTGCCCTCCGGGACTGGCTGTTCGGCTGCAACCCCTGGGGGGTGAGCATGGTCGTGGAAATGCCGCGCGGCGGCACCTATCCCACCCAGCCTCACTCGTTCGTCATCAACTACAAACTGGGCAATACCACCGGCGGTCTCGTGGACGGGCCGGTGTACGCGACCATATTCAACAGTCTGCTGGGGGTGAACACGGAAGGCGGCCGCAATTACGAGGAATTCCAGCCGGGGGACATGGTCTACCACGACTCGACCCACGATTATTCCACGAACGAACCCACGATGGACGGGACGGCGAGCCTGACCTTCCCGCTCTCGGCCTACGAGGCGGAAGGACATGCGGAAGCGGGTCTTGCGGCGGAACCGGACCGGAAGGTGTACGTCGACGGCGGCATCGTCCGGACGGACCCTTCCGTCAAGCACATCGACTTCGTGTTCACGGCGGCTGACAAGGCGGACGGGGCGGACAAGATTCTCGCGGCGCTGGGAAAGGCCGGCATCCGGGGCGGATTTTTCTTTACCGGGGAATTCTTCGAGGAGTTCCCCGACGTGGTGAAGCGTCTTGTGCAGGCCGGCCACTACGTCGGCAGCCACAGCTACGGCCACTTGCTCTATGCCCCATGGGACAAGCGCGATTCGCTGCTGGTCACCCGTGAACAGTTCCAGGAAGACCTGCTGAAGAGTTACCGCCTTCTCCGTGCGGCAGGTGTCCGGGAGGCTCCCTATTTCCTGCCGCCCTACGAGCACTACAACGCCACGATCGCGTCCTGGGCGCGCCAGATGGGACTGCAGCTGGTCAACTACACCCCCGGCACCTACACCAACGGGGACTACACCACCCCCGACATGCCTTCCTACTACAGCAGCCGCTTCATCCTGAACAAGATCCGGGAATATGAGCGGATGCATCCCGACGGGCTGAACGGGCACATCCTGCTGATTCACCTCGGGACCGACCCGGCCCGCACCGACAAATTCTACGACCGGCTGCCGCAACTGATCCGCGAACTTCGCCGGAAGGGATATTCTTTCACCCCTTTGCGCTGAATTCGCCCACCGGGACCCCATCTTGCCACATTCATTTTCGGATGCGGCGGCGGTTGCCTATTTTTGTTTTACATTCAGCGGACGACCGCCGCTGGGTGCAAAAGATTTTTTGAATATGTCCGAACAGAAAGGAAATGTCCTCACCATCAATACCGGCTCCGTGACCACGAAGCTGGGCTACTTCGTCGACGGAAAGAAGATTTTCGAGCAGAAGCTGCACCACCCCGCCGATGAGGTGGCCAAGTACCCGGACGTGATGCAGCAGGACGGGATGCGCCGCGACGCGGTCCGGGAATTCCTGCGCAGCAAGGGCATCCACGCCTGCGGCATCGACATCATCATGGGCCGCGGCGGCCTGTTCAAGCCGGTCGGAACGGGCGTCTACCGGGTCAATTCCGACATGCGGGACGTGCTGATGTCCTGCCGGGACGGGAAGCATGCCTGCAACCTGAGCGCGATCATTGCGGATGACCTGGCCGAGGAGATCAACGAGAAGAACCGCGACCGGGGATACACCCCCGCCTTCGGCCCTTGCCATGCGTACATCGCGGACCCGCCCCTTGCGGACGAGATGCTGCCCGAATGCCGGATCGGCGGCTTGCCGGAATTCCCCCGGACATCGCTCTTCCACGCCCTGAATTCCCGCGCTGCCGTCCGTCACTACCTCGGATTCATCGGGCACGAACGCAACGACATCACCGTGATCGTGGCCCACATGGGCGGAGGCGTCACCGTCTCCCTGCACCGCAACGGCCGGGTGATCGACACCAACGACGGCCTCGGCGGGGACGGCCCCTTCACTCCGGAACGGGCGGGCTCCTGCTCCCCGTACGGTCTCGTGGACCTTTGCTTCAGCGGGGAATATTCCCGGGATGAAATCCGTAAGAAACTGGTCGGCCGCGGCGGGGCGGTGGCCTTCTTCGGCACCAACGACCTGGCCGAGCTCCAGCGCCGGGCGGATGAGGGCTCGCACCGCGAGGCGGTCTGGCTCAAAGCTTTCGCCCTGAACGTGTCCAAGTACATCACCTCTGAAGCCGCCGTGGTGGAGGGGAAGGTCGATGCGATCCTGCTGACGGGCGGAACGGCCTACGACACGGCCGTCACGGGCGCCATCACGCAGCGGGTGTCCTTCCTCGCGCCCGTCAAGGTCTATCCCGGGGAATTCGAGCTCGACAGTCTGGCGGAGAACGCCTACGACATCCTGGCCGGAAAGGCCGACATCCACCTCTACGACAAAGACGCACCCCTGCCGGATCCTTTCAGAGAAGTTTGAAGCAATTTTCTGAAAAATTCGTATCTTTCAGGATTAAACCAAATTCTTTCAAGATGAGACGTATTTTTCTCATGTTCCTCCTCGGAGGGATGTCAGTTCTCGCGGCTGCGCAAAACCCTGGAAATGAAGCCCGATTGCTTCGGTTCCCCGCCACGAACGGGACGGAGGTTGCATTCACCTACGCAGGCGACCTGTACACGGCTCCGGTTGCGGGCGGGACGGCCCGCAGGCTGACTTCGCACATCGGCTATGAAATGTTCGCAAAATATTCCCCGGACGGGAAGTCCATCGCCTTCACCGGTGAATATGACGGCAACCGTGAGGTGTACCTCATTCCCGCGCAGGGAGGCGAGCCGGTCCGGCTGACCTGGACGGCCACCAATTCCCGGGACGACTTGGGCGACCGGATGGGCCCCAACAACATCGTCATGGGCTGGACCCCCGACGGACGCAAGATCATATTCAGAAACCGCACGGGCGACGGCTTCGACGGGAAGCTCTGGGCGGTGTCCCCGAAAGGCGGCATGCCGGAGGAACTTCCGCTTCCGGAAGGCGGCTTCTGCAGCTGGTCTCCCGACGGGAAAAGCCTGGCCTACAACCGCGTGATGCGGGAATTCCGTACCTGGAAGTACTACCGCGGCGGCATGGCCGACGAAATCTGGATCTACGACGGAAAATCCGTCCGGGCGATCACCCACAGCGATGCCCAGGACATCTTCCCGATGTGGATCGGCGATGAAATCTACTTCGCATCCGACCGGGACATGAACATGAACCTGTTCGTGTACAACACCAAGACCAAGAACACCGCCAAGGTGACGGACTTCAAGGACTACGATGTAAAGTTCCCGTCCACGGACGGCAAGACGATCGTGTTTGAGAAGGGCGGCTTCCTCTACCGGCTGGATCCCGCCACCAAGAAGAGCGAACAGATCCACGTCACGCTCACGTCTGACGACATCTATGCGCGCTCCGAACGGCGGAATGTCGGCCAGGCGGGCCGCAGCGGCTTCAGCCTCTCGCCCGACGGCAAGCGCGTGGCCGTCACCGCGCGCGGCGAACTCTTTGACGTGCCGGTCGGGAAGGGCATCACACGGAACATCACTCGCACGCCCGGCTCCAACGATCGCGCGGCCGACTGGAGCCCCGACGGCAAGTACATCGCCTTCATCGGGGACGGAACCGGCGAGACGGAAGTCTACCTCTATTCCGTCGAGAAAGGGGGCGACCCCGAGCAGATCACCCAAAAGAGCGACACCTACATCCGCTCGCTGCAGTGGGCGCCGGACAGCAAGCACATCTACTACACGGACCGCAAGAACCGCATCGTGGAGGTGGATCCGTTTGCAAAGACCCGGAAGACCGTCGTGACCTGCCCCGAATCGGGGTTCGGCTCCGTGGAGATTTCCCCGGACAGCAAATGGCTGGCCTACACCAAGCCTGCGGAGAACCACATGGATGTGATCTACCTGCGCAACCTCGCCTCCGGCAAGGAATATCCGGTCACGAACCGCTGGTACAGTTCCGATTCCCCGACCTTCAGCACGGACGGAAAGTATCTTGTGTTCTCCGCCGACCGGGAAATGAACCCGATCTACAGCCAGATCGAATGGAACTATGTCTACACGGACATGAGCGCTACCTTCATGGCGATGCTGGCCGCCGACACGCCTTCGCCGCTCCTGCCGACCGACAGTGAATCCGCGGCCAAGCCTGCGGAAAAGCCGGCTCCTGAAGCGGACCAGGCTCCTGCCGGAAAGGTTGTGAAGGGCAAGGTCCCTGCGGACAAGAAGGAAGCCAAGCCGGCCGCCATCAAGATCGACCCGGAAGGACTTTCCGAACGCGTGATCAAACTGCCGGTAGGCAGTGCGCACAACTATTTCTGTGACGGCAAGAAACTCTGGTACAGCGGCCAGGGCGGCACCAGGGTGCTGGATTTCGCCACCGGCAAGAGTGAGTCCTGCTCGAACGACAGGGTCTACTACCGGGCCGGCGACAAGAAAGCGCTGGTGCTCGGGCAGGCCTGGAAAGCGGTCGATTTCCCGGCCTCCAGGGTCGGCGGCGGGGAAGACATCGACCGGAACAACATGTACGCCACGGTGGACTATTCACAGGAATGGCCGCAGATCTTCGACGAAGTGTGGCGTGCCTTCCGGGACGGTTATTATGTCGAGAATATGCACGGACGCGACTGGAACGCCGTCAAGGCGAAATATGCGGTGCTGCTTCCCTACGTCAAGACGCGGCTGGACCTGAACTACGTAATCGGCGGGATGATCGCCGAACTGGCCAGCGGTCACGCTTACATTTCCCCGGGCGACTATCCGAAGCCGGATAGAGTGCAGATGGGATTGCTGGGCGCCAAATTGAGCAAGGACCGTAGCGGCTTCTTCCGGATCGACCACATCTACGCAGGTGCTCCCTATCGGGAAGAACTTCGCTCGCCGCTCGCCGAACCCGGCATGAACATCGCCGAAGGGGACTACATCACGGCCATCGACGGCCAGCCGCTGAAGGAGGTGGACAACCTCTACAAACTGTTGGTCGGCAAGGCGGGCCGGTTGACCGAGCTGACGGTCGCCAAATCAGCCAAGGACGGCGGCCGGAAGGTGGTGGTGAAGCCCGTCGCCAATGAATATCCTCTCCAGCACTACGAGTGGGTGATGAAGAACATCCGGACCGTCGAGGAGAAATCCAGCGGGAAGGTCGGCTACATCTACATTCCAGACATGGGACCGGAGGGATTGAACGAGTTCGCGCGCTACTACTATCCGCAGCTGGACAAGGAGGCGCTGATCATCGACGACCGGGCGAACGGGGGCGGCAACATTTCCCCGATGATCATCGAACGGCTGCAGCGCACGGTCTACCGGATGACGATGCGGCGAGGCTCCACGATGACGGGAACCGAACCCGAGGGGACACACATGGGTCCCAAGGTGCTGCTGATCAACAAGTACTCAGCATCCGACGGAGACTTGTTCCCGTGGAGTTTCAAGGCCAACAAGCTGGGAACCGTGATCGGGACCCGGACCTGGGGCGGCATCGTGGGCATCAGCGGCTCGCTGCCGTACATGGACGGGACCGATGTGCGGGTGCCCTTCTTCACGAACTACGATGCGCAGACGGGACAGTGGATCGTGGAAAACCACGGCGTGGAGCCGGACATTGCCATCGACAACGATCCGGTGAAGGAGCAGGCCGGCGAGGATCAGCAGCTGAACGAGGCGATTCGCGTCGCGCTCGAACAGATCAAGACCCGCAAGCCCCTCCCGAAGACCCCGGCCCCGCGCACCTTCAAGGACCTCGGTCTGCCCGAGACCTGGTAATTCAGCCTTTTGATTCAGGACCGGAGGTCTCCCCGAGCAGCCGGAGGAGGTCTCCGGTCCAGTCGGTGTTGGCTTCGTGGTTGAGGTAGGTGGCGGCTTCCCGCATGCCGACTTCCCCGAAGTGCCGGATGGCGTTCGCATGGCTCTGGTCAAAAATGACTCCGTCCAGGTCAAAGGCGATGACTTTGAATGGGATCATAGGGCTTTCTTGGCGTCTGTTTTGGCTTGAAATTTTTCCGGGTCGATGATGAAACGCTCGTGCGTGCCTTCGCCGATGAGGCCGGCCTCGTCGTAAGCCTTGACCGAGAATGTGATGGCGCGGCGGTCAAGGTGCGTGAGTTCACAGTCACACCAGACGTGCATCCCCACGGGCGTGGCAGCCACATGGCTGATGTCGATTCGGGTGCCGACCGTGTCCTGCCCGGTCGGCAGATGCTTCCTGGCCAGCTGCCAGCAGGCCTGCTCCATCAGCGCGACCAGCATCGGGGTCGCGAACACCCGGCAGCCGCCGCTTCCGCAGGCCGCTGCCGTCTGCGCCTCGGCCACCCGCTGCTCCACCCGGCCCGTCAGGCCGATGCTCAATGTGTTTTCTTCCATATTCATCAAAGGTACGCAATCTCCCGGAATCCGCAGCGGGCGTGAACGGCTTGCGGCATGCCGCGACGGCACTGTCCGTGCGCAGCGCTCGTCTAGCCCGCATGCGCAGGCCCTCGCCCGTGGTGCTGCACTCGTCCACCCGGGTCTTTGTCTGGCCACACGCACCGAAAAGTCTTGCAAGGGATGTGTGCATATAATTGAATGATGGTTATTTTGCATGTTACTAAAAGCGAATGTCACAAATAAAGCCTAATACAGTTGCAGTGTTAATATTCTGGTCATATGCCAACCTTGCGATGGCATATGACGGGAAAAGGTAGAGGTGTTCAAATATGATACGACTTCCTTTATGATCCGAATGAGAATGTAGAAAGGGTCGTTGTCCGGAAGAATGCAGATGGGTTCGCAATTGAATGATGAGCGCTGGAAAATATTTACTGTGGTGTGACTGAGCACCTGTCTGTAGATCATCTTATCCCACGTATAAAAAGCTGTTGAGGCAAGGCGGAAAATCTGGTCTGCAGCTGTAAATCGTGCAACAGTTCCATATTTGCTCTTGCTAAACAGACATAGTTTATCGAGGGCATCAAATATTGGGAAATTTGAGTCTTCCGTGTGCCGTTTGGAGCGGCTTGATATACCCTCCGGTATGTCTGTTTAGCAGCACGGAAGGCTTTTTTGTATTCATAGTAATGCCAAATACAATGAATGCAGCTGGCACCTCACTGTCGCAGCGCCGCCCCGTTCCGGGCATGGCCGACCAGACCAACCCCACACTCCACCGCTTCGCCGGAATCATTCAAGATCAGTACTCGGGCCTCGACTACGTCCGCGTCAAGCGGCTCGGCGGGCGCAGATCCGACCGGCTCTACGTCACCGTCCGCACCCGCAACACCCCGAACATCAGCATCAGGGAGATCTCCCATGACTACTTCGGCAAATCGGCTTCTTGGCTGTACCACAAGTTCGACGGCATCGAC
>CABTXO010000065.1 GCA_902488725.1 uncultured Bacteroidales bacterium | reverse complement strand
GGTCATCGAGGAGATCGAAGCCTACAAGCCGTCCGAGGATGCCGCCGCCAATCAGGCGGCCGCGCAGGAATTCGCCGCGCGCTGGCAATCGATCGGCTATGTGCCCTTCAAGGAAAAGGACAACATCCTGAATGCCTATTCCGATGCGATGCAGAGCAAGTTCCCGGACTACAGTTACCGTGCTTCCAGGGGCGGCCAGCGCTTCAGCGGCGGGCCCAGAGCCCCGATGACGGAAAAGGACCGGCTCGTCCAGCAGTACACCAAGCTGCAGCAGGACATCGACACCTACGAGAACAACATCGGCTTCTTCTCCGCATCCAAAAATTCCGCGCCGCTGATCCAGCAGATGCAGGGTCGTATCGACGCCGCGAAGGAGGATCTGAAGGAACTCGAAGCGAAGATCCGGAAGATCGAGGAGAACGGCGAGGAGAAATAATTCAATATGGACAAGAACACAATCATCGGCATTGTCCTGATGGGGCTTTTGCTCTTCGGGTTCACCTTCTATCAAAACAAACAGTATCAGAAAAAGGCGGCATACCAGGCACAGCTTGATTCCATCGCGCTCGTAGAGCGGCAGCGCGCGGATTCCGTCGCCGCGGCGAACGCCCCGCTGGCGGACACCACCGTCGTGGATTCCACCGTTGCCGCGCAGCCGGTCCAGGCCAACGTCTACCGGGATTCCCTGCTGGAGTCCGCCCATGCCTCCGCCGGACGGATCGTCACCCTCTCCAACGACAAACTGGAGATCGCCTTCACGACCAAGGGGGCCCAGCCCTATTCGGTGCGGCTCAAGGACTACCGGAACTACGACAGCACCGATCTCTATGTGTTCAAGCCGGAAAGCAGCCATCTCGCCGTCCGGGTCTACACGGGGGAATACATCAACACGGCCGATTTCGATTTCCAGGTGACCTCCCGGGATGACACCTCCCTGGTCATGCGGCTGCCTTTCGCTGGCGGCGGGTACATCGAGCAGCGCTATTCCATTCAGGCGGGATCCTATTCCGTCCGGAACCGGCTGGCCTTTGTCGGCATGGAGAAGACCATTCCGGCGAATGTGTCCACCTTGGACATCGACTACTTCCTGACGATGCCGCGGATGGAGAAAGGGTACCGGAACGAGGTCCAGTACTCCAAGATGAACTATTATTTCACCGGCGAGAAGAAGCCCGAGTCGCTGGGTCGGGGCGGACGCAACGCAGAGCGCCGCGTGGATGCGCGGGTCGCCTGGATCGCCTGCCAGCAGCAGTTCTTCTCGGCGATCTTCCGTGCGCCCGAGCAGTTCTCTTCAGCGGATTTCAAAGTCCGCTTCTTCCCGGAGGAAGACGAAAGCCGCAACCTGATGACCTTCGAGTCCCGGCTGCGCGCGGACTACAAGCCCGGGCAGCATGAGACGGTGATTCCGTTTGAATATTACTTCGGCCCGAACCACTTCCAGACCCTGAAGTCCTACGGCCAGCGCTACGAAAAGATCATCCCGCTCGGCGGATGGCTGGTGGGCTGGTTCACGCGCTTCGTCATCATCCCGCTGTTCAATTTCCTGCACAAGTACATCGGCAACTTCGGCATCATCATCCTGCTGATGACGATTTTCATCAAGATCGTGGTGCTGCCGTTCTCCTTCAAGTCGTATTCCTCCACCGCCAAGATGCAGGCCATCAAGCCGGAGATCGACAAGCTCGGCGAGAAGTTCCCCAAGCAGGAGGATGCCATGAAGAAGCAGCAGGCGCAGATGGAACTGTACCGGCGTGCCGGAATCAGTCCGCTGGGAGGCTGCCTCCCGATGCTGCTCCAGTTCCCGATCCTCTGGGCGATGTTCCGATTCTTCCCGGCCTCCATCGAACTGCGCCAGCAGTCCTTCCTTTGGGCCGACGACCTGAGTTCCTACGATTCCATTCTCAATTTCGGCAGCCGGATTCCCCTGATCGGGGATCACCTTTCCCTCTTCGCATTGCTGATGGCGGTGTCCATGTTCTTCTATTCGCAGATCACGATGAAGGGCCAGCCCACCGCGAGCGATCCGAACATGGCCGGCATGACCTTCATGAGCAAGTGGTTGATGCCGGTCATGATGTTCTTCATCTGCAACAGTCTCTCTTCGGGATTGAGCTATTACTATCTCCTGTCCAACATCTTCACGATGGGGGAGACCTGGGTGATCAAGAAGTGGTTCGTCCATCCGGAGGAAATCATGGCGCGCCTGAAGGCGAGCGAGGGGAAAAAGGCTCCGAAGAGCAAGTGGCAGCAGCGTCTGGAAGAAGCGCAGCGGATGCAGCAGCAGATGCAGCGCGAACAAGCGAAGAAGGGCCGGAGATGATCGCTTCGAACCTTGCGCGGATCCGGGAATCCCTGCCCGAGCGGGTGAAACTCGTGGCGGTGTCCAAGTTCCATCCGGTCGGGACGTTGCAGGAAGCTTATGCTGCCGGACAGCGGGTCTTCGGCGAGAACCGTCCGCAGGAATTTTCAGCGAAAGTGCCGCTGATGCCTTCCGACGTGGAATGGCACTTCATCGGACATCTGCAGACCAACAAACTCAAGCTCGTCCTCCCGTACGCACACCTGATCCATTCCGTGGATTCCCTGCGCTTGCTCCAGGCTGTCGAGCGGTGGGCGGAGGCGAACGCCAGGACCGTCCATGCGCTCCTGGAACTGCATCTGGGTGCGGAAGAGACCAAAGGGGGCTTCGATGAAGCCGGCATCACGGCCGTGCTGCAGGAATATGCCGCCGGCGCCTGCCCGCATGTCCGTCTGCACGGGCTCATGGGCATGGCGACCTTCACGGAGGATGAATCCGTGATCCGGGCGGACTTCGCCAGGATCGCGGCGCTCAAGCGGAGGCTGAACGCCGATTTCCCGCAGCTCACGGATTTCACCGAACTTTCCATCGGAATGTCCGGCGACTGGCGCATCGCCCTTGAATACGGTGCCACGATCGTCCGGATCGGCACGGCAATCTTCGGCCCACGCGAGTACTGATCCGGATCATTCCGCTTTCAGTTCCGCGATCATGGCCCGTGCGACCGCTGCGGCGGTGCCGGTGCCCCCGAGGGCTTCCCGGATCTCCCGGTAGCCCGCCAGCATCCGGTCCCGGTATTCCGCGTCTTCCAGCAGCCGCCGCACTTCCGCGAGGACGTTGTCCGGAGTGAAATACTCCTGCAGCAGTTCCCGGAAGCAGGTCCGGTTCAGGATGAGGTTGCCCAGGCTGATGAAGTTCACCTTGATGATCTTGCGGCCGATCCAGTAGTTGACCGGCGACACGCGGTAGGCGACCACCTGCGGAGTCCCGATCAGCGCACATTCCAGCGAAGCGGTTCCGGAATTGACGACGGCCGCCCGGGCTTGCCGCAGGACGGAATAGGTCCGGCCGGAGACCATGTGGACATAGTCCGCCCGCGCGGGGATGTCCGTCAGCCAGGGGGCGTAGTCGGCTGCGGTGCGTCCCGGAGCGGCCGCCACGACGAACTGCCAGCGGGCATATTCGGGCAGCGCATGCATGCGGTCCGCGAATGCCATGAAAGTCGGCATCATGGTGCTGATTTCTCCGTTCCGCGATCCGGCGAGCAGGGCGATGAGGGGACGGTCGGGGAGTCCCGTCGCTGCCAGAAATTCCGCGCGGGATTCCTGCAGCGCTGACGAACTGTCGACGGCGTCGACAAGCGGGTTGCCCTCATAGCGGAAATCCACTCCCTTCTTCTTGAAGTAGGAGATTTCAAAGGGGAAAACGATGAACAGCTTGTCGACGAATGCTTTAAGTTTCCGTACCCGGTTCTCGCGGGAGGCCCAGACTTTCGGGGCGATGTAGTAAAAAACCTTGAAGCCGGCCTTGTGCGCGAATTCCGCGATCCGGAAGTTGAACCCCGGGTAGTCGATGAGGATGACCACGTCGGGCTTCCAGCGCCGGATGTCGGCTTCGCAGGCGGCGATCCGGCGGGCGAACTTGCGGGCACGGAGCAAGACTTGCGTGAAGCCGATCAGAGCACCGGTCCGGTAGTCCTGCACCAGCCCGTCGCCCGGTTGGCGGGCATGGAAGACCGCATCCATCAGTCCGCCGCCCCAGAACCGGATGTCGGCCCCGGGATCTTCGGCGTACAGCCCCTTCATCAGGTTCGAACCGTGCAGGTCGCCCGACGCCTCTCCCGCTATGATGTAGTACCGCATGGCGTTCAGAAGAGTTTCTTCAGCCGCTCGAGTTCCGCGTAGTCGGTGAAGTCCAGGTTGTGGGGGACGATGGAGACGAAGCCGTCGGCGACGATGTGGTGGTCGGCGAGCCGGTCGGCGGCAGGGGAGTCGTCCACGAAGTCCCCTACCATCATGTAGAGGGATTCGCCCTCCTCGCGCTTCGGATGCGAAGTCTGTCCCAGGTCCTCGGGCTTCAGTCCCAACCGGGCGTAGTAGTCCACGTCCCACGGCTGGAATTCCCGCTCCCAGTGCCCCAGGCCCTGATGCCCCGCCCGGACACCCTTGATATGGGCGGCCGGAAGCGTCGGAAAGTTCACGTTGTAGAACACGCCGAACCTGTCCGGCAGGTTGTCCATCAATTGACTGAAAATGTCCGGGAACATTGTTTCGACGGCGGAAAAATCGGCATCGGGCTTCATCGTGCAGAGGGACACCCCGATGGCCGGAATGCCGTTGATTGCGGCTTCTTCCGCCGCTCCGACGGTGCCCGAATAATTGGCTGCGGTCGCCGTGTTGGAACCGTGGTTGATGCCGCAGACCACCACGTCCGGCCGGCGGCCGGCGAGGATGTTGTCGCAGCCGAACTTCACGCAGCTCGAGGGCGTGGCGTCCACATAGTACCAGTCCGCCCCGTCCTCCGTTCCCAGGGATTTGACGGCGATCGCTTTGCAGCCCATGGACACAGCCAGCGACATGCCGGACTGGTGTACCTTCGGGGCGACGACGGTCACTTTTCCGAAGCGACGCATGACCCGGACAAGGGCGTGAATCCCCTTTGCCCGGTAACCATCGTCGTTCGTGACCAGTATGTTGAGTTCCTTTCGCATATTCAGATGAATATTGTCTACAAATATATTTATTTCCACAATTTTTTGGTAATTTTGCATTGCTTTTGCAGCAGATGCTGCACTTGGTTGGTTAGCATACGTGTAACATAAATTAATTTCTATCACAATGGTTAAAATTGGTATCAACGGATTTGGCCGCATCGGCCGTATGGTTCTCCGTGCCGCTTTTGAAAATTTTGCAAATGACATCGAGGTTGTGGGCATCAACGACCTGCTGGCTCCCGACTACCTTGCCTACATGCTCAAATACGATTCTGTCCATGGACAGTTCAAGGGCTCCATCGCCGTGGACGGCTCCTGTCTGGTCGTGAACGGCAAGAAGATCCGCCTCACCGCCGAGATGGATCCCGCGAACCTGAAGTGGAACGAGGTCGGCGCAGATGTCGTCGTCGAGTCCACCGGTCTCTTCCTGACCGACGAGAAAGCCCGCAAGCACATCGAGGCGGGTGCGAAGAAGGTGATCATGAGCGCCCCTTCCAAGGACGACACGCCGATGTTCGTGTACGGTGTGAACGACAAGACCTATGCCGGCCAGGACATCATCTCCAATGCCTCCTGTACCACGAACTGTCTCGCTCCGCTCTCCAAGGTCCTGAACGACAAGTTCGGCATCAAGAGAGGCCTGATGACCACGGTGCACGCAGCCACTGCCACCCAGAAGACCGTTGACGGCCCTTCCAAGAAGGACTGGAGAGGCGGGCGCGGCATCTTCGAGAACATCATTCCTTCTTCCGCCGGCGCCGCCAAGGCCGTCGGCAAGGTGCTGCCGCAGCTCAACGGCAAACTGACCGGCATGTCCCTGCGTATTCCTTCTTCCGACGTTTCCTTCGTCGACCTGACCGTGGAGCTCAACAAAGCCACGACCTACGATGAGATCTGCGCCGTCATGAAGGAGGCTGCCGAGGGCGAACTCAAGGGCATTCTCGCCTACTGCGACGAGGCCGTTGTCTCCACCGATTTCCGCGGCAACCCCAACACCTCCATCTTCGATGCGAAAGCCGGTATCCAGCTGGATCCTACCTTCGTGAAGGTCTGCGCCTGGTACGACAACGAGTGGGGCTACAGCAACAAGGTTTGCGAAATGGCACGTGTAATTTCCAAGTAATCTGCTGCTTGCTGAAAATTCGGGGCCGGACCTTGTGTCTGGCCCTTTTTTTGAAAAGAATGCTTATATTGCACAAAATTGTTTTGACAAGCAAGAAAGAGAATTCACTCTCCACTTAAAAAAAATTAGCATCATGAAAAGGATTGTAATGAGTCTGCTGTGTGTGGCCGTCGTTTTCCAGGGCTGCTCCACCATGTCCAAGACTGGCAAAGGAACGTTGATCGGTTCGGGTGCGGGCGCCGTGATCGGCGCAGGCCTCGGAGCCGTGATCGGTGACACCAAAGGAGCCGCGATCGGCGCCGCCATCGGAACTGCAGTCGGAGCCGGCGCAGGCGCCGTCATCGGCAAGAAGATGGACAAGAAGGCGGAAGAGCTCGAAGCGCTGGAGAATGCGAAGGTCGAGACGGTCGAGGATCAGAACGGTCTGCAGGCCATCAAGGTGACCTTCGACAGCGGCATCCTCTTCCCGCTCAACGGGACCACGCTCTCCCAAGCTTCCAAGAACGAACTTTCCCAGTTCGCGACGAAGATGCAGGATATGCAGGAGACCGACATCACGATCTACGGCCACACCGACAACACCGGTTCCGATGCCGTGAACGAGCGCATCTCCAACCAGCGCGCGAAGTCCGTCGCCACCTACCTGAAGAACTGCGGCATCGCCGGCACGCGCATGACCACGGAAGGCAAGTCCTATTCCCAGCCCGTCGCCAGCAACGCGACCCCGGAAGGCCGGGCCCAGAACCGCCGCGTGGAGATCTACATCACGGCCAACGAGAAAATGATCAAGGATGCCGAGGAAGGCAAGCTCAAATAGCAGTCCTGCCAAATTGTATAAAGAGAACCGGTCTGCTCAGGCCGGTTCTCTTTGTTGTGGAATTGCGTATATTTGTGCGGTTAAAGTCAGTAGTATGGAATCATTGAAAGAATTGTATAGAATCGGCAAAGGCCCCTCCAGCAGCCACACGATGGCGCCGCAGCGGGCCGCCAAACGCTTCCTGGAAATGGTCTCCGCCCCTGCGTCGTTCGAGGTCGTCCTGTACGGGAGCCTGGCGGCTACGGGAAAGGGGCACATGACCGATGTCGCGATCACGGAGGTGCTGGACACCGTCGCGCCCACCACCATCCTGTGGCATCCGGAGGTCTTCCTTCCGTTCCATCCCAACGGGATGCAGTTTTCCGCGAAGGATGCAGCCGGGAATATTCTCAAAGAGTGGACGGTCTACAGCATCGGCGGCGGCGCCCTGTCCGAAGGCAAGGATGTCAAGCGGCGCGAGGCGGCGGATGTGTACGAACTGGAGCACCTGACCGACATCATGCGTTGGTGCGAGCGCAACGGGCGCGGCTACTGGGAATATGTCGGGGAGTGCGAAGCGCCGGACATCTGGGACTATCTCCGTGAATGCTGGGTGGCGATGCAGGCCTGTGTCGAACGCGGCCTGGACCACGAAGGTGTGCTGCCGGGCTCGCTCCGGCTCCCCCGAAAGGCCTCCACCTACTACGTCAAGGCCTCGGGGTACAAGCAGACGCTCCAGACGCGGGGCCTGGTCTATTCCTACGCCCTTGCCGCCAGCGAAGAGAACGCGTCCGGCGGAATCGTGGTCACGGCGCCGACCTGCGGTTCCAGCGGGGTGATGGCATCGGTGCTGTACCATCTGTGGAAGGGGCACAATTTCAGCGACGAACGTATCCTGCATGCGCTGGCGACGGCCGGAGTGGTCGGGAACGTCGCCAAGACCAATGCTTCCATCTCCGGAGCTGAAGTCGGCTGCCAGGGCGAAGTGGG
>CABTXO010000064.1 GCA_902488725.1 uncultured Bacteroidales bacterium | reverse complement strand
TGTCTCCTGCAGCAGGTCGTAGTCGAACATCATGGCCTTGTTTGGCTTGGATTTGACGTTTCTGGAATCGTTCGTGATGTACCCGGTCGAGCTGTCCGGGACCTTGAACTTGACGGAGAGCGCGGTTCCGATGAACTCCGGGGAATGCTCCAGGTAGAAGCGCAGCGTCCCATTCGGGAGAATGTTCGAGTCGGTCTCGCGCCCCTCCTTGGCATACAGCGATGAGAGGCGGCCGAAGTTGATCAGCAGGTAATTCTTGTCCGGATGGAGACCGAACGGCATGTTGCTCTCCTTGATCCGCACGCTGTGGCACCCGTCCTTGACCCGGAAGTCCATCCCCTTCATGATTCTGTAGTCCACGTCCATCCATGCCTTGGAACCGCTTACCATGGTGTCAACCAGTTCCCAGAAGCCGGACAGCTCGCCGTTCTGCTTCGTCTTGCGGCTCTGGCCGAGGCACAGCATGGCCGTCATATCAAGCATCTCGGAGTAGGTGAACGGCATCGACAGATCCGGTTCCACAGCCTTGAAGGCCGCGAGCACGGTCGCCCAGTTGCGGAGCGTCCTGTCCTCGATCATTTTTCCGCGCAGCTTCCCGTTCAGCGCGTCCACGGCCTCCTCCCAGGAGGAGCGGAAGTTCCGGACGAACGCGTTCCGAAGCTTGAGGATCTCCCCGGTAAGATGGGTGAGCCCGCGCTTCTCGATGGCCTTCAGCTCATCGTAGTGCCGCTTCTCCTCGTCGCTGAACTCGCTCCGGGTGAAGGAAAGGAACACCAGCCGGTTGAAGAGCGCGATGTCCTTGGTCGGCATCTCCTGCCCTGACATCACCCCCCCGCAGTCCACGGCCGTGGTCTCCCGCTTCTTGTCGTTGTCCATGTTCATCCTGCTCCGTCCGGTCCCGTCCCACAGACCCTTCAGAAACTCCAGCTTCTCGACAGGGATGCTGTTCTTGTATTCATCCAGGTGCACCACCGCGTTGCTTACCTCGGCCACCGCCTCCGCCAGCGCGGCCTTGGTGGTGTTGCTGATGTTGGGGGCGGTGTAGTTCGGGATGAAGAAGGAGGTGAGCGAATGACCCAGCTCGGATTTCCCCGTTCCTTTCGGCCCGAAGAGATTGAGGATGGGGAAGGAGGTCGTGACGGAAACTATCACGTCCCGGAACAGCGTGGCCACCAGGAAGCAGAGCGCGACCTTGGCGTTGTCCCCGAAGCTCCTGATCAGCATGGAGGCGTAGTCGCGCAGGCTGATGTCGTTGGTGACGGCGTAGACGAACTTTCGGTCGAGCTGGTAGCCGGACGTGTTGTCCTGCGTGTCGGCCGCGCAGCCGGGCATGTAGTACCGCTTTCCCCGGATGTCCAGGATCCCGTACTTGTCCGCCTTGACGAAGGTGCCGTCGTCCAGGCCTCCGTTGCCCCAGGCGTAGAAGCCGTACCGCTTCTGCCAGCCCAGCTGCCTGATCTCGTCCGCCGACGGTGTCTCCCGGTACAGGTACCGCTTGATCGCCGTGATGGACTCCGGCCCCGCCTCCCACACGTAGTTTCCGGACGTCTCGGTCCGCACCTTGAAGTCGGTCGGCGACACCAGCTCGCTCTGCTGGAACTTGATCACCGACTCCTCGCGCATGCTGTTGCGGATCAGGAATATTCTCCGGGCGTTCTTCTCGTCCCGGATGTGCAGGATCGGGATCAGGATGAAGTTGCTCCACCGGCGGTCCTTCGACTGTGCACCCGCCCCGTAGTAGCAGTTGTCCTTGACGTAGAAGCCGTAGTCCCGGAGCATCTCCTGCATGTCCTCGTCCTTCGCGGCCTTCCGCTCCAGCTCGTTCTTGGCCTTGTAGTAGGACGCCTCCCAGACCTTGCCGGCCTTGAACTCCCGCTTGAACGTCTCCAGGTACATCGCCACGGCCGCCTCGTCCTTCACCCACGCCATGAGGGCGGCGATCCGCTTGATCTTCTCCGCCGCCTCCGTCTGGGACATCTTCAGCTTCTCCCCGAACTCGTCCCGGAACTCCCGATCGCACATACGCACCACGTAGTCCTTCGTGCAGCTGCCCAGACAAGCATCGTAGCCCTTCGGATTGAGGCCGAAATATTCGTCCGGGTCTTTCCCCTCAGGCAGCGTCATCACCCGCACGGCCAGGCCGGCCTTCAGCAGCGCCTCCCCGTTCTTCACCACTGCCTTGACTCCGGCACCGTCCGTGTCCCCGATCAGGATCACCTTCTTCGCCCTGGCCTTGAGGATGTCGATCTGGTCGTCCGTGAGCGCGGTGCCGCATGGTGCCACGGCGTTCGCCTGCCCGATGATGTTCAGACGGATCACGTCAGGATTGCCCTCGCAGAGGATGACCGTGTCGGTGAGCGAGATCGTCCGGTAGGCCTCGTACAGTCCGAACAGCAGCTTCCCCTTCTTGTACAGCTCGGTCTCCTCCGTGTTCAGGTATTTGGGGATGCCCTCCTTCTGGCCGATGTAGCGGCCGGTGAAGCCGCATACGTATCCGGTCCTGGAGCGGACCGGGAATATCACGCGGTTCCGGAATGTGTCGTACAGGGAGCCGTCCTTGTCGCTCCGCTTGACCAGCCCCGCCTCGAGCAGCTTGTCGGTCTTCCACCCCAGGCCCGTCATGTGCTTCAGCAGCCCTCCGCTTGCGGGTGCGTAGCCTACCGAGAATTCGTTCAAGATCTCATCGGTCCACTTCCTCTTCCTGACGTATTCCCTTGCGCCCGGGGACTCCTCGAAGCACGCCTGGAAGTACTCCAGCGCCGCGTTGTTGGCGGCGATGAGCGTGTCGCGGCGGAACTGCTCCTCCCGCTCCTCGGCGGTCGGTTCGCGCTTCTCGTAATGGATGCCCAGCCGCCCGCACAGGTAGTCCACCGCATCCGGGAAGTTCAGGCGCTTCAGGTCCATGATGAAGCCGATGGCGTTCCAGGTCTTGCCGCACGAACCGAAGCAGTGCGCCGTGTTCCGCGTCGGAGACATGATGAAGGACGGGGTCTTCTCGTTGTGGAACGGGCAACAGCACTGGTAGTTCTTGCCGGCCTGTTTGAGCTGAAATCCCTCCCCCTCTATGATGGACTTCAGGTCGATCGAAAGGATCTGGTCTATGACTTCTCGTGGAATCATTTTTCAAAATTGTTTTTTGGCTGCCAGGCGGGGATTCGAACCCCGCTGATGTCTCTTTGGCCCCCGTCGCGCCCGGGTGCCTCAGGCTTGCATCCGGAACGGAGACTCGGTCTCCGGTTTCTCGTCCGCGCGGTCCAGCTCGAAGACGATCTTCCGTGCGACTTCCAGGCACTGCTCCAGATGGAGCTTCCGCTGCAGGTCCGATGTGTACAGACGGGCGTTGTCCATCCCGTTGAATTCCGAGAGCTGCGCCGTCCATGCCTGCATGGCCATCTGCAGAGCCGCCCGGATGGCGCTCCTGTCCTGCCTGTCCAGCTCGAAGAGGCTGACCAGGCCGCGCATGTCCTTGTCCGCGTACATGGCTAATTCCGTCTTTCAGGCCACAGCTGCCCGACGGAATATTCCTTGCCGAGCACCCGCGAGAATATCTCCCTGATCTTGACCCGGTAGAGATGGAGCGGAACACGGCTCCCGTTGCACCAGCCCGCGGCCGTGGAATACGAGACCATGCCCTCCTTGACGATGCTTGTCATGATGTCGTTGCGCTGCTGCTGTCCGAGCTGCGCCCATATTTCTTTGATGTTCATGGTAATTAATATTTTTTCTGTTGTATCAGTTTCTGGCCGTCCGGATGGTTGAAGCTCGGCAGCACGACGTCCGCGTAGAAGGGATGCCCGTCATCCGGAAGCAGCACCTCGACCAGGATGTACCGCAGCAGCGCGTACGCGAACATCCGGTTCTCCCGCGACCTGGAGAGCGCCCTTATCCTGACCTTCCCGCTCATGGTCTGAACGCATAGAATTGTATCACAAATCCGAATCCGTCACGGAGCCTCATGACGGGCGCCGGGATCTCCGCCTCGCGAATCCCGTAAGGGATTTCGACGGTCCTCGCTCTCGTGTCGATGAACAGGGAAGGATCCCTTCTCCGGACACGATAGATGATCCCATATGCTGCAGATGGCAGTCTCATAGCCTTACGGTCTTTTGATCCTGCAGGAGTTCCTGGAGGCGCCTGTCACGGGCGGCCTTCGTTCCGAACTCCTCCAGCGTCTTCCATGCGGAATCGCCTGTCCATTGCTTGATTCTCGGAACGGGGTAGTCATCCTCGCGCACGATCGTGAATCCTGCTGCAGCAATTTTTTCGTTTGTGTCTGAACCTCTCATTTCTCGAAATAATTGTTGTCTTTAGAATTGACGCAGTGTTCCGTGTCCGGATCCGAAGCGATTGTCTTGTCAGCGCAGTGGCTGCAGATCGTGTGAGATTCGTCAGCCCACCAGCAGTATCCGTACTCTGGATTGAAGCACGGGTCGTCATCCGTGCATCCGCAGATCTTGCATATTCCTCTCATTCTTGATCCTCCCCTTTTCCCGGCCAGAAGGCCAGCGCGAAGCCCCCCGCCAGCAGCAGGAGTTCAATCGCAAGTTGCACGTTCATGTTCATGTCACGCTGTTCTTTTTTCCAAAAGGGCGGTGGACCGGCGGAGCCGCCCTTGGGTTGATTCAGAGAGTGTGTCTTTCGCCGGTCTTCTCTCCTTGACTACGGAATCCTGTCGGACGGGGCGGGAGCGGAGAGCAAAAATGACCCGTAAAAACTCCCCGCACCGCCCCATCTTCCAGGTGATCCACAGCGAAGGCAGATGCCACCATGGGAACTCCGCGTTCCCCGATGCGGCCTCCACCGCGTACACGGCCATCGTGATGGCCAGGACGGCTGCGAGCACCCTCCAGATGCTGACAGTCAAGCTGTTGATTGATTTCATGACACACTCTCATTTTTGGGTTTACTTTACTATATTTGTGAATTGTATTTGTATAGCATTCGCATCTAAATTGTATCCCGAATGCAAAGGTAAGTAATGTAACTTACAAATGCAAGAGTTTACTTACAATTTTATTATTAAACGTAAATGTTATATGCAATACATTGAATTAAAGAAATTTAGAAAAAGCAATAAACTCACGCAGATAGATATTGCCACTTATTTGGGTGTATCAAGAGAGTTTATTTCAATGGTAGAACATGGAAAAAGTAAGTTACCACTCAATCATCTTGAAAAAATTTTTTCTAATGAGAAAGGTTGGGATGTCTCTATGTTGGATCGAAGTGAATTAGCTACAATATCAGGCGATCCATTGATCGAGATAATTAAAAGCCAGCAAAAGACAATTGAGCTGCAGGCGAAGACCATTGAACTCCAAACACAGATGCTGGAGCAGGCTGACAGGGAAAAAAGATTCTTGGCTGTCCGGGAAAACGGTCCTGCAGGATGTGCCGATGCCGCTGGGCAATAGTGAATTGTGTTTTACAAAAAAAAAAGTTATGAGCAATTTCTATGAATTTGAAGTAGTCGTTTTTGACAAGTCTGCAGAGGACGAGCTGTTCGTTGATCATTTGTATATCAACAAACTGCAGATCTCCGGTCTTATTGCCTCATTGAACAAACAATAACTATCGAATCAATATGATTGTAATCGCATTACTCACTCTATCGCTCGTTTTTCTAGGTATCCACTTTTCCGTGAAAAATGAGATGAAGCAAGAAAAAGCTGGAAAAGAAGGGGAATATTATCGTGTGCAGGTTGATGATAAGTTCCGCGATAAATTCGGCGAGAATTTCAATTCTGACTACCATACTTGGCGTGTTCGGAACGATGCCTTGTATTTGGGCTATAACATTGCCGGTATCAATTTCAGACATTTGGATGATAGCTATGTTGGTGAATTTGAAGGATTTGTAAAATTAGAGGAAAACAACGAATACGATAGATTCGCGATAGCGATTTATAAGGGGAGAAAGAAAGTCGGTTATATTCCACGGGATTCGAATCAAGAATTGCACGAAGAATTGTCTGATAAAGGCGGAAAAGCTCCATGCAAGGGATATATCTATACTTTTATCAACGAGGATGGTGACGAGCGTTTTGCTGGCGAGGTAGTCTTGGGCAAGGATGATACGGAAACAGAATCCTATTCGAGCAGAGAGCTCGAAGACTCCGATCCGTCAGCCCCCTCCTCGTCGGGGAAGCTTATTCAGAACACGATGGATAACCCATCGTATTGGGAAATCTCCGGACTCTGCATTTCGCGAAGATAACGTGAGAAATTTCCGTCTGAGCAGGTCTTTTCAGTACGAAAAACCAGGGGAATTCGTCTCATTCTGGAGCCTTTTTCCGCGGTCAGAATGGCGCAACTCATTAGCGGAGAGTTTTTTACTCTCCGCTGTCACGGGACTGAAACGGGACAAAATAGGCCGAAAATGAGGATTTTCAAAAAATTAACTTATTGATAATGAGTGAATTAAAAACGGAGAAATCGCTTGGGAGAATCTCGGTCTCTCCGCAAAAAATGCCTTGTACGGAATTGCACGAGGCATTTTTTTTGCTTGTCATCAAGACATATCCAAAACACAAGACCATGAAAACCCGGTTGAAACTCCTTCTTTCTGCGATGCTGCTCGTCGCTGCCGGATGCGGGGCTCTGCAGATGACCCCCGGAGAAAAGGCACAGATCGCACAAGCCGTGCAGGACAGTCTGGACAACCGGTCCTTCCGGATCAATGTGGACCGGATGCTTCCGCTCAGGGGACCGAGCCGGATGCTCAACGGCGGCTGCTTCCTCCGCATCAAGGAGGACCGGTTCGATTCCCATCTTCCTTATTTTGGTGTGGCCTACAGCCTGCCCTACGGAGGCGGAGACGGTCTGAACTTCCAGGAGAAGATTCTGGCGTACCAGGAAGGGCAGGTCCGTCCGGACGCACGCGAAATCGCCGTCCAAGTGAAGCATGAGCAGGATCATCTGCGCTACGTGATCCAGGTCTTCGACAACGGAAAATGCGATGTGCAGGTTTCTTCCCGCAACCGGGAGACCATCCGCTTCATGGGAGAAATCCATGTCGACTACACAAAATTCTGATGCATCTTTCCTTCTGGCACGAATTTGGTAAAATAGAACATCGACATAAATATTTTTACTCATAAACCAAAAACAGACTCAATAGTTTTTATAAGTATTGAATAGGTGAACCGAGGCAGTCGAGAAGACTCCCTCGGTTTATTCTTGTCGTGTCAACCGGATGCGGGGAACCTATTCGGCGTACAGCAGGTACGGCCGTCGGAGTTCCTTGAAACGGGCCACGTCTTCCGCCCACTGCGCCTTGAGCTCCTCAGCGGACTTCCCGGAAAGGATCTGCTCGCGGATCCAGCCGACCCCGGCCAGCAGGTCGAAATGCTTGTTCGTCCCGAAGAACGCCTCCCCAAGCTGCAGATTCCGCCAGGCATCGAGGACATATTCAAACGTCATCCCGTCAGCCCAGATCTGCCCCAGCGGCCGCCCGCGCAGATCCACGCCCTTGCACACCTCCCCTTCGTAGCGGGGATTCTTCGCGCCGGGAAGGCTCTGCGGCGTGAATTGGAAGGAATATCCCCGCATCGCGGGATGGCCGTAGACTTCGAAGGGGAAAGCCGTGCCCCGTCCCACCGAAACCACCGTTCCCTCGAAATAGCAGGTTGAAGCATAGAGGTACACGGCCTTCATGTCCTTGAGATTGGGGGATGGCGGCAGAATCAGGGAATAGTGCGTCTGATGGGAATATCGCAGACAGGGCACGACGGTCAGGTCGCACTGCAGTTTTTTCCCTTCCGCCGATCCGTCCGTGATCCAGCCCTCTCCATTGATCATCAGGGCCAGCTCGCCCAAGGTCATGCCGTGGACTGTCGGAATCGGCAGCCAGCCCACCCCGGACTTGAAGCGCATGTCCAGCAGCGGTCCGTCCACATAGAATCCGTTCGGATTCGGCCGGTCCAGGATGATCACCGGCTT